>NZ_LZMO01000205.1:0-36064 GCF_001665715.1 Gordonia sp. 852002-10350_SCH5691597 | reverse complement strand
CCCCCCCCCCCCCCCCGCGGCGTGGCAACGGCCGCGGCCGCCACGAAGAACGCCGTTCCTGACCTGCCGATTGTTCTACGCCCCGACCTGCGCGGCAAGAGGCTCCGACCGACCCGCTGCCACGCGCTGCGCTCCCATCGCGGCACCGGGCCGCTTTGCGCTCCTGCCGCATCCGGCCAGCGCGCACAAGCGGCCAAGTATCAGGAAAGGCCACACCCGACCGGACGCCGAAGAAGCGCGTGCATGACTTCGAGTGAACATCGTTGCGGCTGAGTGTAAATCGACAAACAGAACGCGAAATAGATTGCACTGCAATCGAATACGATGTATCATCGAGTAATGAAGGTGACGTCAATGGCCAATATTGCACCGGCGAATATTGCCCCTCCGCCAGCCTCCGCGGCCGCGTGACCGAAAGGAACCGCGACGATGGCAACCGCCGACTATGCGCAGCGCGCCGTGGCCTACTGGGCGCAGTCCGAACGCGCCTACGCCGAGGGTGACTCTCACTACGGCGACGAGCTCGCCGAACTGGCCGCCCAATGCGAACAGTGGGCGTACGAAGACCTCACCGGCGTCCGCAGCGACGTCGCCTAACCCACCGATACGAACAAGGAGACAGCAGGTGATCGTCATGGCCGACAAACCCGAGGTCGCACCCTGCGATGTGCCGCAGCCGCCGGCCACCGCGATCGAACCGCTGCCCGAACTGGAAACCGTCACCGCCGGAGATGACCTCACCCTCACCGGCACCATCGGTGACGACACCGCCGAGGTCGACAACACCCTCGCCCTGGAACTGGACATGCTCACCGCTCTGTTGTGGGCGCCACCGGCCCGGGCCCGCCACGTCGTCGAGGCGCTGATCGGCTCGCGCCGACCGTGACGCCGGCACCACCACCACGGTGCTTCCCGCCGGCAGTGTGGTGTTCCTCAGTGCTGTGCATCAGGCCGTGTTCGACACCGTCGTTGCGTTGCTCGACGAAGGTAGCCCCGCCACACCCGTTCTGGTCAATGCGCGGTTTGCCGATCGAGGACTCACCACCCGCACCCGTAGTGTCATGCTCGAGATCGCCTCCCCGCGGCACGGCCGCCCCGTCGCCGACAGTGCCGACCTGCCCCACCTGGCCGCCGCCCTCATCGACGGCTGGTACCGCCGCGGCTACCGCGCACTGCTGGCTCGCATGACCCAAGTGACCACTGAGCGACCGACCGCCGAACTCGCCGGCCACTGGACGGCCCTTACCGGACACCAGCAGGCCGCCGAAACCCGGTGGCTGGCCATCCGCGACACCCTCGCCCGCATCTGAACGGAAAGACACGCCGCGATGACTGACGACGACCCCGACGCCCAGGACCGCGAACTCGGTGACCTCGCCGCCGACATGCGTGAGCACGGTCGCAGCTGGGCCGACATCGCCCACGAACTCGCCCTGCCCGAAGCCACCGTCAAACACGCCGTCGACCAAGCACACCAGCGTGCCGCCGAACTCGCCGCCCGCGATCAGATCGCCCTGTTCTGATCACCCGCCCCGAGGGCCGGGAGAACCGCCCTCACCATGTGGAGAGAGTCGATGACTACACCGCACGGCCGCACCGAGGACGAGATCCTGGCAGCGGCCACCGCCGGCCACATCATGGCCGGCATGCCGCCCACCGCCGTCGATATCGACGCCGCCCGCCGGGTGCTGCGCGGGCACACGTCTGTCGAGGAAGAGCTGACGAGCCTCCGCGACGAGCTGTCAACGTCGTGACCGGACCGAACACGCCGATGATCGGTAAACTTAGTATGACGCGACATTCAGGAAAGGTAGGTGCGGCGATGATCGAGTCACGATGGATCACCCGCTGGCCGGAGTTGTTCGCCGGCCTCACCGACACCCAGGTCCGTGGTGTCGTGCAGGCAATCGACAACAACGTCCTCGAGGGGTGGGAACCGCAACGCGCCGACATCGACCTGCTCACCCGGTCGGCGCGCGGTGAACTGACCGACGCCGAAGTGATCGCCGAAGCCGTCGCCATGGCGACAAGCTCACGAGCGGTACACGCCCTCGGCTGACCGCGCACAAACCGTAGTTGTTCACGACGGCACCGCCTCGTCGAGGTGGTGCCGTCGTCGTGTCTGGAAGGTGAGGGCGAGTGACCGCACAGGATGACTGGGACGCCACATTCATCCCCGGCACCACCGTGTTGGCCAACAAACTCGGCATCACCGATCCCGACGCGCTCGCCGCGGCCGAATACACCATCACTGCCCACCGCGAAGCGATGATCGCCGACGGGCATATCCCGATCGCCCACACCTACGACGCCGAACATCTGCACAACATCCACGCCGCGTTGTTCTCCCCGATCTACGAATGGGCCGGCGTACCGCGCACCTACCCGCTGAACAAAGACGGCCTGCCGTTCGCTGACCCGAACCAGATCAGCCGCTACCTCAACCACGCCCGCGACCACATCGCCGCCGTCGACTGGACCGACCTGGACCACGGTGGGTTCGCCGTCGAGGCCGCCACCGTCTACGCCTCGATCAACATGAGCCACCCCTACCGCGAAGGCAATGGCCGCGCGGCCAAGGTGTTCATGTCCCAACTCGCCGCCGATGCCGACTACCGACTCGACTACGGCCGCGTCACACCGCAACAGTGGGTCAACGCCGCCATGCTCACCCACCCCGATCGCGGCGCGTTCGAGCCCGTCCCCGACACCATGGTCCCGGTGTTCGCGCAGATCGCCGAACCCCTCACACCCCAACAATCCACCGCGGCCGAGCGCGAGACCGACGCGCAACGCGCGGCACGCATCTCCAGCCGCGGCACCTCCCGGCACCTCCCGGCAGGCCCCGGCAACCGGTGCTACTCCGACGGCCTACGGCGTGTCGATCCCGCGATTTCCATTTCTGCGCGGAAGAATGGCCGCCATGGCCGGCCGACCGCGTAAAGACCCCTCGGGCAAGTCCTTGGTGACTTTGAGTCTGTCTCCGACGGAAGCGCTGAAGACGACAATCCAGTCGGCCGCGAAGGCCCGCGGGATGCATGTTGTCGACTACTTGGGCGCCCTCGTTGCGAACGATCTAGGCCAGCCCATTCCCGGCGTACCACCCTTGAAGGAGGTTCTACCGCTGCGTGATAGCGCATAACGGCATAGCTGAATAGCGAAACGCCCCCGGCGGCAACCGAGGGCGTTCGCGAAGTTTATGAGTGTGAGCGGCAATCTCGCACTCAGTGTGACCCCGAAGGGACAGTCTTGGAGGACTGGTCTCAGGGTAGCGCGTACCCTTTTGTTCGCGCTAGTTCTGATGAACGCGTGTCGGATCACGACTCGGTTACTGAGTCGCGGTGGTCCGAGGTGTACCGGTTGCTGCCTGCGCCGGGTGGTGAGAGTTTCGCGCTGGCAGGCACCGCGACGGCGAACAAAGCTCGGCGAGAGCGCAGCGGCAACCCGATTGAGCTGATTACCGAGGCAGAGCGTGCCGGCGGCGGGAAAGCCATCTGGGCTGTTGTGGCCCCGATCCGCAGTGATCTGCTGGTCATCGACCTCGACCGCTGCGCTGGGCAGGTGTGGCCGCGCCTGCATGAAGTGCTCGGCGACTACTCGGCGACCACCGCCTATTTGGCCCGCTCCGGTAGCCCGGACTCACTGCACGTAATCCTTAGGTGCCCCTCCCCTGCCTCGGACCGCGGCATCCGCGAGTTCCTCGCAGATCTGCGCCGCCACCTCAACCTGTCGGCTCGTCGCATCGACGTCCTGAGCCCTGGACATCTGCTCCGTCTGCCGGGCAGCGCCTCGCTGAAGCCCGGCGGGCACCACTGCACACCCGTCGACGACGACCTCACACCCATCACCGCCGTCCGGACCGCCGACAGGCTGCGCACCGCCCTAGGTAGCAATGAACCCGGGCCGGTGCAGGCCTCCTTCGCCCGCCACGACGACGGGTGGTGCGTGCCCGGCTACACCGCGCAGCGTCATCCGGGCGGGTTCGGTGTGCTCGACGTCGTGCTCGCGGTGGCCTTCCTGGCGTTCCTCTCCGGGGAGGCCACTGCCGACCAGCAGCAGTGGGAGTTCCACAAACGCAAGACCTCAGGCCAGACCTCGACGCGGTTCTGCACGACCGGGCTGTTCCACTACTCGCGGCACCCGAACTACTTCTTCGAGCAGGCCCAGTGGTGGGTGATCTATCTGTTCGGGGCCGTGGCCGCGGGGTCGATCCTGCAGCCGACGATCGTCGGCGCGGTGCTGCTGACGCTGCTGTTCGTCGGGTCGACCAAGTTCACTGAATCACTGACACTGTCGAAGTATCCCGAATACGCCGACTACCAACACACGACGTCGGCGCAGATCCCGTTGCCGCCCAAGCGACGTCGGACGGCGGCTGTTTGAGCGGCGATCATCGCGCCACTGTGAACTCGTCGTCGAGCGACACCTGATCGCTGTCGGTGTCGTAGTCGTAGATCTCGCCGTAGCGACCCCAGTCGATAGCGGTCGAGAACTGTCGCTCAGCCTCGGCGTCGGGCAAGCCGCGACGTAGCGGGTCGAGGAAGAATCCCGACCGCAACCGACCGTCGGAGCTGCTGCGCAACACACGAATGATGGTGCGCACCAGCGGGGCTCGGACGCGGGAAACAGCACGATGAAGAACCTGACCGTCACCGAGAGAAGACCCGAGGATCGGCACTGATATCAGTGCAGCGGCACCGATGCAGACGGCGACGTCGGCGAGGACCGAACGTTGGCGACGTCCGACGGCGGCCGGGGACGCGCGAGGATTGTGGTTTCCGTGGCGGCGCAACCCTGTTCACGCGACGTTCGTCCTGCGATCGGGACAATCGGCGCGAGACGGGCGTGGCTGGGTTCAGCTCGAGGCCGTCGACGGCCTAGATTTGGTGACATGCTCAGACCGCTGACTGTCGGAAAGAACATCCCGGACCCTCGCGTTCTCCTGCGCGTGGTGATTGTCGGAGCACTCCTCATGCTTGCGGTGGTGGGTACTTCTCTGGCTGCGGACACCGCCCGGGCCGAGCCGCCGATGCGGCTACCCGACCAGGTGACCGATCCCGCCGACGTGCTCTCGTCGTCGGATCGCACACGGGTGCAGCACGCGGTCGAGGGGCTCTACCGCGACCACGGCGTGCAGTTGTGGGTCGTCTACGTCAAGACATTCAACGGGCTGGGTAGTGAGCAGTGGGGCTCGCAGACCGTGCAGATGAGCGACCTCGGCGAGCACGACGTGCTCCTCGCCGTCGCCACCGACGACCGCGCGTACCGCTTCGACGCGCCCGATTCGGTCGACGGCCTCGACCGGTCGAAGCTCGATTCGATCGCCCAGGACAACATCGTGCCCGCGCTCAAGAAGTCGGACTGGCCGGGCGCGGCCGTCGGCGCGGCGAACGGTCTCGGCTCGACACTCACGCCGTCGCACACCGCCGCAATCGTCACCGGAGCGGTCGGTGGTGTCGCGGTCGTCGGCGGCGGTGGCGCCTACCTCTACTCGCGGCGGCGTCGAAAGCAGAAGCTCGAGTCTCAACTCGACTCCGTCCGCGAACAAGAACTGACCGGCGATCAACTACTGTCACAGCCGATCGAGGTCCTCGAACCCTGGTCGCGCGAGGTCTTGACCGACACCGACAACGCGATCCGCACCAGCGAGGAGGAGCTGCGGCTGGCCGTCGACGAGTTCGGCCCGGCCCAGACCGCACCGTTTACGCAGGCACTCGATGCCGCGAAACGTGGTCTTGCGACATCGTTCTCGCTCCGACAACGACTCGACGACGACATCCCCGAGACACCCGACGAACGCCGTTCGATGCTGGTACAGATCATCACAACCTGCACCGACGTCGACGCCGCACTCGACGAGCAGGTCTCGGCCTTCGACGAGATGCGCAATCTGTTGATCAACGCCGACAGCCGATTCGCGCAGATCACGCAGCAACTCGTCGCGCTGCGAGCACGCCTCGAGGGAGCGGCAGGCCAACTCACGACGCTGGAGCAGAAGTACGGCGCGCCGACGCTGCGCTCGATCGAGCACAACGTCGACCTCGCCGCCCAGGAGGTCGGGTTTGCCGAGAGCAGCGCGGACCAAGGTCGCGCGGCGATCGCGCGTCCCGTCGGCGAGCAGGGCGCTGCCGTTGCCGCGATCCGCTCGGCGGAGGGCGCCATTTCCCAGGCCGACAAGCTTCTCGACGCTATCGACAACGCCGACACCAACATCGCCGCCGCGCACACCCAGCTGCCCGCGCTGATCGCCGAGGTCGAAGGCGAACTGCAGGAGGCCGCCGGACTGTCGACGGATGGGGGGCCGGAGCTGGCAACGGCGGTGGCGTCGGCCACCACGGCACTCGATCGCGCCAAAGCCGGCACCGACCAGGACCTGCTGGGAGTGTTCACCGCATTGGTCGACGCCGACGCCGACCTCGACCGTGCACTCGATTCCGCCCGCGGCGCGCTGGCAAAGCGCAAGCAGCGAACCGAGGTCCTCACCGCCGCACTGACCAGCGCGCAGGCCAAGGTCACCGCGGCGTCGGACTTCATTTCCACTCGACGCGGCGCCATCGGCTCGACCGCACGCACCCGACTCGCCGAAGCGCAGCGCCTACTGCAGTCGGCCACCGAGACCGCGCAGAGCGACCCCACAGCGTCGACCGATGCCGCGCGTCGAGCCGGCTCCCTCGCAGACCAGGCACTCATGGCCGCGCAGGGCGACGTGGTGAGCTGGCAGCAGAGTCAGCAGCCGCGCTCGAGCACCGGATCGGCGGCCACGGGTGCGGTACTCGGCGGCATCCTGGTCGACAGCTTCCTGCGCGGGACGATGCGCGGTGGTGGCTACGGCGGAGGATTCGGGGGTGGCTTCGGCGGCGGTGGCTACACCAGCGGCGGCGGGCGCAGCCCCGGCTCGTTCGGCGGGTCGTCGAGCTCGGGTCGCATCGGCGTCGGGGGCCGGTTCTAGGGCCTGGCTTCGGTCGGGCGTGCGGTCGGCCGGCCACTGCGCGGTTGCTGCGGCCTCCGCAGAAAGTTACGCGCCCTGAGCGGCCCACATGTACCGGTACGTGCGGAGGGCCCGAGAGGTGTCGTTTTCTGCGGGCGCCCGGTCGATGCGGTCCCGGCCACTGCGCGCCCCTACGCCGACTTGCGCCCGAAGCCCAGGTACGCGATCGGGCCGATGTAGTTGATGAAACTCGCTGCGGCCCAGGCTTTTTTGGGTCCACGCACCTGCTCGGCGGGCCGCTTCTTCAGGTCGCGTAAGGCGTAGCCCTGGAGCGCGAACTGCGCGACGGCGGCAACGCTGATCAGCGCGCGCTTGGCTGGGGTGAGGTTCTTCTTCGTGTCACGAGTCACAAGGTCACACTACCGTTCGGCCTTTTATTTCATAAGCCTAAGTATTAGACTTACTAAACGTGACCGACAACAGTGCAGACATCGCCCGAGCGCTTCGCCCCTCCGTGACTCGGCTCTACCTGGCGTTGCGTCGGCACACCCCGATTCCCGAGTACACCGCTGCTCAGGCGTCGGCGCTGGCCACGATCGTCGACCACGAGCCGATGCGCATGGGCGAACTCGCCGACCGCGAGTCCATCCGCATGCCAACGGCAACAGCCCTGGTCGACGGCCTGTGTAAGAGCGGACTGGTCGTGCGTGAACCAGACCCCGACGACCGACGTGCCGTCCTGGTCCGACTGACCGAACACGGGCACGAGGTTCTCGAGCGGGTTCGAGGGCAACGCGAGGACGCGCTCGCCGCAGCACTCGAACGGCTTTCCGACGACGACCGGGCCCGGCTCGCCGCAGCCGCCCCCGCATTTCGCGCACTGCACGCGGAACTCGAGGGGACGCCGTCTCCGACCCCGGCGAAGTAGCAGCAGCGGCGAAGTAGCAGCAGTAGCCCCAAAGACTCTAGTAAGTAACAACTTTCGACAATGAACACGAGGTAGATGTGACAACCACGACGGAGAAGCCGACGCAGTCGGCGCCAGAGGAGCACTCCCACTCACTGATCGAGACCTTCAAGGGTCAGCCCCGGGCCGTGTGGGTGACCGCGTTCGCTGCGGTCATCGCCTTCATGGGTATCGGCCTCGTCGACCCGATCCTCAACACGATCCGCGAGGAACTGCACGCGCCGCCGTCGAAGCTGACGCTGCTTTTCGCCGTCTACCTCGGTGTGCAGGTGATCGCAATGCTGATCACCGGTTGGGCCGCGTTCCGCTACGGACCCAAGCGCACACTGACCGTCGGCCTCGCGCTGATAGTCATCGCAGCGGGCGTCTCGACGTTCGCGGGCAACATCGACCACCTCATCGCGATGCGCGTGTTCTGGGGTTTCGGCAACGCGCTGTTCATGGCGACAGCACTGGCGTTCATCGTCGGCGCGGCCAAGGGCGGCCAGCACGGCGCGATCCTGCTGTACGAGGCCGCGCTCGGCGTCGGACTGGCTGTCGGTCCGCTACTCGGAGCACTTCTCGGAGCGTGGACGTGGCGTGCACCGTTCGCGGGTACCGCGGTCCTCATGCTGATCGGTGCTGTGCTGTGTGCGTTCATGCTGCCAGCCGACGGTCCGCGCTCAGAACGTGTCGCGGTCAGCATTGTCGACCCGCTCAAGGCGCTGCGTAACCGCACTCTGCTGCTGACGTCGATCGGATCGGCGTTCTACACCGGCGCACTGTTCACAGTCATCGCCTACGCACCACTTGCCATGGGCCTCAAGCCGATACCGGCGGGCATGGTGTTCTTCGGCTGGGCCTGTTGACCGCCCTCTCCGGTGTCTTTGTTGGGCCGCGGCTCGCCGAATGGATCGGACAGCGCGGCGGCGTGATGACAGCAATCGTCGGCTACGGCGTCGTCATGGCGCTCGCTGCGGTCGGTGTCGCCACCGACCAGGTGTGGCTGACCGGTCTCGCAATCGTGCTCTCGGGTCTGCCGTCGGGCATCCTCAACACGCTGTTCACCGGTGTTGCGATGTCATCGGCCGATCCCAACAAGCCGCGCTCGGTTGCCAGTGCCGGCTACAGCTTCCTGCGTTGGATGGGCGGCGCGGCGTCGGCCGTGTTGGTCGCCTACCTCGCGGAGTGGTTCGCTCCGGCGGCCCCGTTCTGGTTCGCCGTCGGCTACTGCGCCGTCGCCGTGGTCGCAGTCGGGTTCGTGCAGTCGAAGAAGGCGGAGTCGCACCACGTCGACGAGGACGCCGCGCTGGTCGGTGCGGAAGAGTTCTGAGTTTCGCCCAATACGAAAGAGGTTGCCCCGCGGTCCACTTCGGACCGCGGGGCACTATTTTGTCCAAGGGAACGTCGTCTCGTTTGGAACGTCGTCTTGTACGGAGGTTGCCCTGTACGTAGCGGCCGTCAGTCGAGCCAGTCGAGCACCGACGCCGCGGTCCAGCTCTGCTGCATGCTCCCGAGGGCCTCACCGGTGAACGGCTCGTAGTACTCGGCGAACGCACCGTCGGTGGCCTGCCGCAAGCCCTCTTCACGAAGTCGCGCAGAGCGTTCGGTCCACCCGCGCCGCGCGAAGGCCCAGCTGAACAGCCAGGTCATCACCGGCCAGACCGGGCCGCGCCAATACTCCCGTGGGCGGAAGTCGGCCGAAATCGGCGACGTCGACGGCGGGACACTGAATCTCAGGTCGGGGTGTCCGCAGAAGCGCGGGCCGTCGAACAGTCGTAGCAGCGCCCGTTCCCGATCGCGCGAAAGCCCGCCGCACAGCAGTGGCGCGAAGACCGCGATGGTCTCCGAGTTGATCCACTGCCCGGCGCGCAGGTCGTAGTCACGCGCGGCACCGTTGCGGTCGTTCGCGGCCGCGACAACGCCCGCCTTGAACCGGTCCGACCATGCCCGCAGGTCTCGCACGTCTGCGCGTGGCTTGGAGTAGTCCTCTCCGATCGTCGCGAGGACATCGCACGCGACTGCGAAGATCGCACTGACGAAGACGTCCTCGACCATGAAACTCATGACCTTGGGCAGGATCTCGTCGTCGTAGCGCGCTCGTTTCATCTCCTCGACGAGCCAGATGTAGCGGTCGTATTCGAGGTCGGTCGGGCGCATCGAGAGGTCGGCGACGTGCTCGAGGTCGGCTCGGGTGTACGGCGGCAGGTCCTCGCCGGGAACGACGCGCGAGTATGGACCGTCCCAGCGCGGGGAGTTGTCCATGCCCGATTCCCAGCCGTGGTAGATCGTGACGCGACCGCGCCCGAGCGGATCCCGTGCGTGAGCAAGCCACCGATGCCACCGCATCAGTGCGCCCCACCGGCGGTCGATGAACTCGTTTGCGACGGCCCGAGTCGAACGGCCGTGTCGCCGTGAGTGATCCAGGATGCGCTGGACCGCGATCGCGTGCACCGGCGGCTGCGTGATGCCCGACGTCTCCGGATAGTCGGGTGCGGCGTCGGCCAGGCGCGAGCACTCCCATCGGCCTGGGCCGGGGAAATAACCGTCGCGCCCGTTGGCGAAAACGATGTGCGGAATCATGCCGTTCGACCACTGCGCCGAGAGCAGGGTGTCCATCTCGATGACGGCACGTTCGACGCTCAGCGGTGCGAGACCGACCGTCACGAACGCTGCGTCCCAGCTCCACATGTGCGGGTAGAGGCGGGGTGCCGCGCTGGTCATCGTGCCCAGATCGTTGCCGCGGAGCAGATACGCGGCTCGTGCCGACAACTGCGTTGGGGTGAATCCATACCTGGCCACGCGTTGATTCTGCACTGCCTCGACTGTCCTCGCCGCTCGAGGTCGTCGGTGATGTCCGCCGGTACGGTTGAACGCGTGCCAACCGCATTGATCACCGGAGCCAGCCGCGGACTCGGCGAGCAGATCGCCCGACAACTCGCGCCCACCCACTCGCTGATTCTCGGCGGCAGACCCTCGGCCGCACTCGACGCGCTCGCCGCAGAGCTGGGTGGCGCGACATTCGCCGTCGAACTGACTGACCACGAATCAGTTGCCGCGGCCGCGGAGTCGATACCGTCGCTGGACGTACTGGTCCATAGCGCTGGAGTCGGTTCGACGCTGCGCACCGTCGCCGAGACACCCACCGACGAATGGCGTCACGTGCTCGAGGTGAATCTCGTTGCCGCGGCCGAGGTGACGCGTGTGCTGCTGCCCGCGCTGCGGGCGGCGCAGGGTCACGTCGTGTTCATCAACTCGGGCGCGGGAATTCGTGCCAACCCCGGTTGGGGCGCGTACGCCGCGAGCAAGTTCGGGCTGCGCGCGCTGGCCGACGCTCTGCGCGGCGAGGAGACCTCGCTGCGTGTGACGTCGGTGTTCCCAGGGCGCATCGACACCGACATGCAGCGCGAGCTGGTCGCGATCGAGGGCGACGACTACGACGCGTCGAAGTTCCTGAAGCCCTCGACGGTCGCGGGCGCGGTGGTCGCCGCGATCCACACCCCGGCCGACGCGCACCCGACGGAGATCGTGCTGCGGCCGACCGGCCGCGGGTGATCTCGACAAGCTCGATCAGCGGAGGTGGGCTCGAGCTTCTTCCGCTGGTCGAGCGGGCGCGAGCGCAGCGAGCACCCGAGTCGAGACCACTCCTCGGCGGGTGATCTCGACAAGCTCGATCAGCGGCAACGCCCCTACAGCTGCTTGAGGTCGGTCGGGGCCCAGACGGCGCGCATGGAGGAGATCTTGCCGTCGGCGTCGAAGACCATGATGTCGATGGGAGTGATCTCGAACCGCATGTCGGCCGTGCCGGTGACGAGCGTGAACTCGAAGACCGCGGTGTCGCCCGCGATCTTCTTCCAGTTCAGGGTGGCGACGTGCTCGTCCATGCCGGTGATGATCGAGTAGAACTCGACGAGCTGGTCGCGGGTGTCGCGGACGTCGGCCCCGATCGGATCCTCGACCGTCGCGTCGGGTGCGTAGAGATCCGCGATCTGCTCGGCTGTGCCGTTGGTGAGCAGATCGATGTACGCAGATACGGCGGCCTCGATCTTGCTCGACAGCCCGGTCTGTTCCTGCTCGACGGTCATGCGTGTCTCCAAATCTAGAACGTGTTCTACTTTGGAGCCAAGGTATCAGTCGAGGCGCTCGTAGATGGTGGCGTTCGCAATTCCGCCCGCCTCGCACATCGTCTGCAGCACAAAGCGCCCACCGCGCTGTTCGAGAGCGTTGATGGCGGTCGCCGCGATGCGTGCACCGCTCGCACCCAGCGGATGCCCGATGGCGATCGCGCCACCGTTGACGTTCACGCGGTCCAGGTCGACGTCGAGCTCTTTTGCCCAGGCGAGCACCACGGACGCGAACGCCTCGTTGACCTCGAACAGATCGATGTCGTCGAGGCTCAGGCCCGCGCGGGCCAACACCTTGCGGGTCGCCGGAATGATCGCGGTGAGCATGAGCAGCGGGTCGTCGCCGACGACGGCGAACGAGTGCACGCGCGCCCGAGGTCGAAGCCCGAGTTGTCGCGCCCGCTCCTCGTTCATCACCAGCACCGCTGCCGAGCCGTCGTTGATCTGGCTCGCGTTGGCCGCGGTCACGTTCCAGCCGATCTGCGGGAATCGATGCGCGATCGCCTCGTCGTAGTATGCGGGATGAAGGCCTGCGAGTGTGTCGAGGGTCGAGCCGACGCGGATCCCCTCGTCTGTGGTCAGCCCCGCAAGCGGAACGATCTCGTTGTCGAAGAGCCCGTTCTTGGTAGCTGCTGCGGCCAGTTCGTGTGAGCGCAGGGCGAACTCGTCCATCTCGGTGCGCGAGATGCCCCACTTGGCTGCGATCAGCTCTGCCGAGATACCCTGGCCGACAAGTCCTTCGGGGTAGCGTTCGTCGAAAGCTACGCCGTTGAGGTTGTCGGTGCCGAAAGCCGCCGAGCCCATCGGCACCCGCGACATCGATTCGACGCCCGCACCGACCACTATGTCGTAGGCTCCCGCGATGACGCCCTGTGCCGCGAACGCGATGGCCTGTTGTCCACTGCCACACTGCCTGTCGAGCGAGACGCCCGGCACCGACTCCGCGTAGCCCGCCGCCAACAACCCGCGGCGCGCGATGTTGAGGCTCTGCTCTCCGACCTGCGTGACAACGCCGGTGATCACATCGTCGATGTCGGACGGATCGATCGCATTGCGTGACAGTAGTTCTCGCAGCGGATGAGCCAGGAGGTCGACCGGGTGTACGTCGTGTAGCGCACCCGTCGGCTTGCCCTTGCCGACAGGGGTGCGCACCGCGTCGACGATGACTGCTGTGTTCATGATCTTCATACCTTTCGTGAGGGCGAATCATGCTGTGCCCGAATATGTTCGGGCGGAGCGATCCAGTGACCGCAGGATTGCATCAACCGATGTTCGACGCCGCGACCGCTTCAGCCTGACCAGACGTGCGACGCGCCAGCGGGCCGAGCGCGAGAATGCTTGCGGCTGCGGCGAATGCCGCGCAGACCCACCAGGTTCCCGTCGTGACTCCCGCTCCGAGCATGGCGACCAGCGCACTGGTGCCGATCGTCGTACCCAATTGCCGCGACATCGTGATCACCGCGCTGCCGCGGCCGGCGATAGCGGCGTCGAGTCCGCTTGTGGCGGTGGCGATCAACGCCGGAATGACCAACCCGACGCCGAATCCACCGAGGAGCCAACCGGGCAGGAAGCCGGCGGCGTAGTCGGGATCGGACGAGTCGGTGCAGATTCCGATCAGGACCATTCCGACGGCCCACAGGCCCGCTCCCGCGGCGGCGAGCAACCACGGCGAAACCGTGCGCGCCTTCCGGGAGACCAGCGCCGCCGCCACGGGCACCATCAGCGGACCCGGCGCAACGGCCAGACCGCTGCGGATCACCGAATAGCCCCATCCCTTCTGCAGCAACAGGATTCCGTCGAGCAGGCCGGCAGCAAAGGCGACGCTGAAGAGCAACATCGCCACCGTCCCAAACGAGAACTCAGAGCGCGAGAACAATCGTGTGGGGATCAGCGGGTCGTCGGATCGCCGATCAATGATGACGAAAGCAACACCCAGGATCACAGCAGCGACGAGCACGGCGATCGCGCGCGTGGAACCCCATCCCCACTCGTCACCCTGCACCAGGTAGAGGACGCCGAGTGCGCTCGACGCCGCGAGTAGCACAGCGCCCGTGAGCATCCCGACCGAGACGGCAGCGCCGGAGCGTTGTTGCTGCACACCCGAGTCGCGTCCGAAGACCCGAATCGCCGCGATCACGAACGCAATGCCGATGGGCACATTGATCAGAAACGCTGTACGCCAGGAGAATTGGACGAGGATGCCGCCGACTACCGGCCCGAGCGCCGCCGCCATCCCCGACGTTGCGGCCCAGATGCGCACTGCACCCGCCCGACGCTCCGGTGGCACCGACGTCACCAAAAGCGCAAGGCTCGCGGGTGTGAGTGCCGCCGCCCCGACAGCCTGCAGCACCCGCGCGGCGATGAGCACGCCGAGTGTCGGCGCGCATGCCGCGAGGGCGCTCGCCGCGGTGAACACGACGACGCCGCCGATGAAGCCGCGGCGGTTGCCCAGCCTGTCGCTCGCGGCGCCCAGCGGGATGAGAAGTGCGGCGTAGACGATCGCGTAGGCCGAAAGCGTCCAACTGACCGAGGTCAGCCGTGCGCCACCGAAGTCTTTGGCGATGTCGTCGAATGCCACGTTGACCACGAAGAGGTCGAGGGCGACCAGGAACGGCGCACCGCACGCGACCGCGAGAAGAGCACCAGCGCCGTTCCGCCGTTCACTCTGACTTTTGTTGTCCATAGCCAGACTGTTTACCCGCTGACTATGCCTGCGTCAAGTCAGCTAGACTGTGGGTATGGAGTTACGTGGACCTCTGGCCGAAAGGGACAACTGGACAGCGGATCGGTGCTCGATCGACAAAGCCATGGGCGTGATCGGCACCCGATCCGCCATGCTCATCCTGCGTGAAGCGTTTTACGGGGCAACGCGATTCGACGAGTTCGCGCGCCGCGTCGGGATCACTGACGCCGTCGCATCGGCTCGCCTGCGGGAGCTCACCGAGGCGGGGCTCTTCGAGAAGGTCCCCTACCGCGAGCTCGGCCAGCGCGTTCGCAACGAGTACCGCCTCACCGAGCAGGGCCGCGCGCTCCTGCCGGTGATCGTCGCGCTCATGCAGTGGGGCGACCGGTACCTCCAGCCCAGCGGTGCCCCACTCGACCTCACCGACGCCGACGGCGAGTCCGTACACGCCGCGGTCGTCGGACCTGACGGCACCGAACTCGGACCCGACGACGTCGCAGTTGCTCTCCATCGCAAGTAGCGATCACCCACGACCTCACCGTTCATCTGAGAAACCGACAATCTGGGCCTTGCCGTCGGCGGTTTGATAAGTTCGCCCTCGCAACCGGACGGCAACACATGGCCGCGGTAGCAGACCTCCGCGGGGACACCCGCCGGAGACCACGTACAGCCGGGATGAGGGGGTCGCGATGGACGCACACTTCCCGAGCCTGTCGAGTCCGCGTGTGCGGAGATTCGCGCCGTGAGCGTGCTGCTGCTGGCCGACGGCCTGCATCCCGACAACGACACTGCCCGACGCTGGGCCAATGACGAGCTGTCGAAGCCGCAGTATCAGGAGCAGGCCACCACGCCCTCGCAGCCTCCTGAGCCCCGCCGGAATTTCTTCTCCATCCTCTACGACTTCTTCACCGGCGGACCGGCTCCGGACACAACGCTGATCGTGACCATCGTCGTCGTGCTGCTGGTGATCATCGCGCTCGTGGCCTTCGCCATCTTCTTCGTGCGACGCACCCCGCGGGCGCGACGCACCGAGACGTCGGCTCCCCTCGACGACCTGACTCTGAAGTCCGGCGAATACCGCTCGGCCGCAGAGGATCTCCTCGACAAGGGCGATCCCGACGGTTGCGTGCGCGAAGCGATGCGCGCACTGGCGCGGCGGGGCATCGAACGCGGGTACATCGTCGCGGCGCCGTCGTTGACCGCTCGCGAGGCGTCGCGACGACTCGGCGTCGCCTACGACGACAAGCGCGACCAACTCCGTTGGGCCGCTGACCTTTTCGACGCCGTCGAGTACGGCTACCGGCACGCCGACCTCCCACAGGCGCAGGCCATGCTCGAGCTGGAACGCTCGATCCGCAGGGGTCGCGCACGGTCTGACGCGGACCACGATTCCGTGGGTGGCGGCAAGATGAGCGGCGACATGACCAGCGGTGACATGACCAGCGGCGACATGACGAACGACGACGTGGCGGCAGGCCGGTGAGCGCACCCGTGAGCGCACCGCCCGCGGCCCCCGAGGGTCGGTCCGGCCCAGCTCCGTCGCGTCCGCGACATCGACGTCGAACCTGGTTGATTGTCCTCGGAGTCGTGGTTGCAGTGCTGATCGTCGTGCTCGTCGCCGCCCTCGCGCTGGGCGGCGCGCCGTCGTCGAAGCCGAAGCCCCCGACGCCGAGCAACACGGTGGCGGGTGATCCCGACAACCTCGGGCCGACGGGTGCTCGTGCCGTCACGAAAGTGATCAGCGATCACGGTGTCGGCGTCACCGTGGCGCGGGGACTCGACGAACTCCGCGATCGCACGACACCGGGCGCCGACGATACCGTCGTCTTGAGCGGCTCCGGCGCTCTCACCCCGGCCAACGCGTCGTACCTCCTCGACAAGTTCCGAGACGTCAAGCGCGTGGTGCTGGTCTCCCCGACCGACAACGCGCTCGCGGCGCTGGGGCTACCGGTGAGCGTTGCACTCGTCGCGCAAACCCGATCAACGGGAGCGTGCTCGCTCATCGGGATCGCCCCCGACGACGTCATCTCGTCACAGGGCATCGGCGTGGGTTCGTACTCGTCGGCCACCAGGTACACGCCGACGCAGCCCGCGGCATCCTGCTTTCCCGACGACACCGACACCGGTGCAGATGTGGTCGATCGGCCGGGACAGATCGTCGTGGTACCCGCGACGACCTCGCACCCCGAGATCGTCGTGACCGACGGCGACTTCTGGCACAACGCAAACCTCGCCGAGGACGACAATGCGGGCGTTGCCCTCCGCGTGCTCGCCTCCTCCGGTCGCCTCATCTGGTTCATTCCGAGCTTTGGCGATCGACCACCTGAACCGGGTGAGCCCGACTCCGACCCGCGTTCTCAGATTCCGCGTTGGATCGGCCCCGGTTTCCTGCTGGCAGCCTTCGCTGTCTTCGCGCTGATGCTCTGGCGCGGACGACGATTCGGGCCGATGGTCACCGAGCCGCTACCCGCCGTCGTCAAGGCGATCGAGACCACCCAGGCCCGTGGACGGCTCTACCATCGCGCCGGAGCCGATAGTCGTGCCGCAGCGATCCTGCGCATCCGCACCATCTCGCGCATCGCCGGGTACCTCGGACTCCACTACGACCCCGTGCACGCCCTCGACGCACTCGACGCGTCCGACGAACACGATGACTCGGGCGTGTGGACACCGGACGGTTCCGACTCGTCGGTCGCCGCGATCATCAGCGTCGCCGCAGCGGCGTCACACCGAGACGCCCGCGACGTCGCACGACTCCTGACCGGCCCGTTGCCCGAGGGCGACGACGCGCTGGTCGTCTTCACCACTGAATTGACCGCTCTAGAGAAGGAAGTCCGGGGCACACCATGACCGCACCCTCAAACCCGCCGCACTCGACACCACCACACTCAACCCCGCCGCACTCAGCGCGACCGCCTGTACCCCAGCCCGCTTCGTATCCGCCTGTGCCGGGCGGTAAGTCGGGCGCGGTGGGGTCGGTGACGTCCGGAGTGGGGTCAGGGGCAGATTCGACGTCGGCGCGTTCTCGGCTGAATGCGGTACGCGCCGAGGTCGGCAAAGCCGTTGTCGGACAAGATACCGCGGTCTCAGGGATGCTGATCGCGCTGCTGTGTCGCGGTCACATCCTGCTCGAAGGCGTTCCGGGAGTGGCCAAGACGCTGCTGGTGCGGTCGGTCGCCGCTGCCCTCGACGTCGACACCGCGCGCGTGCAGTTCACCCCCGACCTCATGCCGGGTGACGTCACCGGATCACTGATCTTCGACGCCGCGGCGTCGGAGTTCAGTTTCCGGGAGGGTCCGGTGTTCACCAATCTGCTTCTCGCGGACGAGATCAACCGAACGCCACCCAAGACGCAGGCGTCACTGCTCGAGGCGATGGAAGAAGCGCAGGTATCCGTCGACGGCGTGCCGCGCGCCCTGCCCGAGCCGTTCCTTGTCGCAGCGACTCAGAACCCCGTCGAGTACGAGGGCACCTACCCGCTTCCGGAGGCTCAGCTCGACCGATTCCTGCTGAAGGTGACCCTGCCGATTCCACCGCGCGACGACGAGATCACCGTATTGGCAAGGCACGCAGCAGGATTCGATCCACACGATCTGGCCGCTGCCGGTCTGCGACCGGTCGCCTCGGGCTCCGATGTGATCGCAGGCGCAGCCGCAGTGCGACGGGTGGCCGTGGCACCACAGGTCGCCGCCTACATCGTCGACATCGCCCGCGCGACCCGGATGTCGCCGTCGCTCTCACTCGGGGTCAGTCCACGAGGTGCGACCGCGCTGCTCGGCACGAGTCGCGCGTGGGCGTGGCTGAGCGGACGCGATTTCGTCACACCCGACGACGTGCAGATGATGGCGCAAGCGACTCTTGCGCACCGCCTTTCGCTGCGCCCGGAGGCTGAGCTCGAGGGAGTCTCGGTCGGCGCGGTGCTGGCTGCGGCGATCGGTTCCGTTCCCGTCCCACGCTGATGGTCATCACCGGCCGCTTCTTCGTACTCGTCCTCGCGGGCGCCATTCCGACGGTGCTCTTCCCCCACTACTGGGTGGTGCTGGCCTGGGTCGTGGTATGCGTCGTGCTACTGCTGATCGACCTCGCCGTCGTCGGAAACCCCACGCGCACTCTCGAATTGGGTCGAGTGCCGTGCGGTCCGGTTCAGCTCGGCCAATCCACCCAGACGACGCTGTTGGTGCGCAACCTGTCCGGCAGTCGATTCCGCGGTCTGATCCGCGACGCATGGCAGCCGTCGGCAGGTGCGGAACCGACCGCGCCGCGGCCGGTGAATCTCGCTCCTGCGCAGTCGGAGTCGATCACGACGACCCTCACACCCACCCGCCGCGGTGACCGACTGGCCGTCGGTGTGACCGTTCGACGGCTCAGCCCACTCGGACTCTGCGCCCGACAGCGCACCGTCGTGGTTCCGGGCATCGTGCGTGCGCTGCCCGTCTTCACCGCGCGCAAGCATCTGCCGTCACGGCTGGCGTATCTGCGACAGCTCGACGGACGGTCGGCCGTGCGCACCCGTGGACAGGGAACCGAATTCGATTCTCTGCGTGACTATGTCGAGGGCGACGACGTGCGCAGTATCGATTGGCGTGCCACTGCGCGACGCCGCTCCGTCGTCGTCCGCACGTGGCAGCCGGAGAAAGACCGGCACATCGTGATCGTGCTCGACACGTCGCGGACATCGGCCGGTCGTGTCGGCGACGCTCCGCGACTCGACGCCGCGATGGATGCGGCCCTGCTGCTGGCGTCGCTCGCGTCGCATGCGGGCGATCGCGTCGACTTCATCGCGGGTGATCGCGTGGTACACCGGCGGATCATCGGAGCGCCGCGCACAACCTTGCTGAGCGACTTCGTGACCGCGATGGCGCCGCTCGAACCCGCTCTGGTGGAAGCAGATTGGCCCATGTTGTGCACCGAGGTCAGCAAGGTGTCGCGCCAGCGAGCACTCGTGGTGCTGTTGACACCGCTCGAACCCGCCGCGGTCGAGGAGTCATTGCTGCCGCCGCTCGCCGCACTCGCACAGCGCTACCAGGTGGTCATCGGATCGGTATCCGACCCGATGCTCGACGAGATGGCCGAACGTCGCGACGACGTCCGCGAGATCTACGACGCCGCAGCGGCGGTACGCACACTGACGTTACGAGGCCGCACGGCGTCGGGGTTGCGGCGTCTCGGCGTCGACGTCGTGGATGCCGCGCCTGACAAACTGCCCGCCGCGCTCGCCGACCACTACCTACTGCTGAAGTCGCGCGGAATGCTCTGAGCGGCTTGCCTCCCCGGGCATCTGTCAGGCGACGGGAAGGCTGTACCCGCGGTCGATCTCGTCGAGATCGCCTGTGGCACCACGATCGTGGGCACGACGTCCGAGCACCAGCGCGTACAAGAGGAACCCGACCCACACGGTGACGCCGATACCGATGCGCGCCCATGTCGGGAGACCCGACGGGGTCACGAACGCTTCGATGGCTCCGCAGATGAGTAGCAGCACAACCAATCCGATGCCGATGGCGATTGCGGTGCGGCCCGCCTCGGCAAGTGAATCAGAGCGTTTGCGGTCGCCGGGCGCGACCCAAGACCAGAAGATGCGCAGCCCGACACCTGCCGCCACGAACAGACACGTGAGCTCGAGTAGCCCGTGCGGGGTGATGAGTCCGAAGAAGAGGTCGGCCCGACCGTGGTTGATCATGATCGAACCCGTCACCGCGAGGTTGAGAATATTCTGGTAGAGCATCCAGATCACCGGGAAACCGAAGACCCCGAAGGCGATGCACAGCAACGCAAGTCGGAAGTTGTTGGTCCAGACCTCGAACGCGAACCACGACGCGGCGTGCTCGGAGTAGTAGTTCTCGAAGTCGTCGTTGACGAGGTGCTCGATCTCCGCGCGCGACCCGAACGTGTGCTCCATGGTCGGGTGGTCGAGGAGCCACCAGCCGATGCCGACAGCGAATGCGATCGACACGACCATCACCGTCAGCCACCACCGTCGAGTGCTGTAGAGCGCGGCGGGCAGCGTTATCGTCACGTACCGCACCAGTTGGTCCCACGTGGTGACGGTCGACCCGAGCGCGTGCCCGCGAGCCCGGGCCAGCAGCGTCGACAAATATGCGACGACCGCGCGGTCTGGCGCCGACGATCGGATCACCGACAAGTGTGTGGCAGTGCGCTGATAGGCGTCGAGGATCTCGTCGGACTCGGCACCGGTGAGGTGGCGTTTTCGTGAGAGTTCGTCGAGTCTCTGCCACGTCGGTGACTTCGCTCGTACGTAGGCATCGAGATCCACATCGGTAGCCTAGCGAGACCACGGTGACCGCTGTACCCCTGTGGGGCGGGATCATTCACGTGGTCCACGATCGGCTACGTCCGCGCCACCCGCAGCCGCTACGGTAGTCCGTATGTACCCGGGGCCGAACATGCATGCAGGGCAGCCCACGTACGCGCGACCCAACATGTACGCGGGACCGGGCACGTACATGGCACCGCCCCCGTATACGGGCGCGCCCATGTACGGAGCGGGGACGGTCGGGCTCGGGCGCAACGACCTCGTCTCGGGTGAGGCAGTCGCACTTGACCTTCCGCCGGCATCACTCGGCAGGCGGATCGTCTCCGGAGTGATCGACGTGGTGATCGCCGTGGTCGTGCTCATCGCACTGTTCTGGGTGTCGGCAAAGGTTGGCATGAGCCTGCGGGACGGCGCTGTGCTTGCAGGTGCGTTCGCGCTCTCGTCGGTGCTGGCGTTGATCGTGCTTCCGACGACGGTGGAGACGCTCAGTCGTGGAAAGTCGTTGGGGCATTGGGCGCTCGGCCTGCGTACGGTCCGCGACGACGCCGGGCCGATCGGTTTCCGGCACGCGTTCACGCGGTCTCTCGTCGGCGTCGTCGAGATCTTCGTGTTCTTCGGTGTACCCGCGATTGTGTGTGCTGCCATCAGCCGCAAGGACAAGCGCGTTGGCGATCTCGTGGCAGGCACCTACGTGATCCGCGACCGGCGTTCGCTGGAGGTCGCAGGCACCGCTGTCATGCCACCACACCTCGCAGAGTGGGCGCGCACCGCCGACATCGGGGTTCTGACCGACCACCAGGCCATGCTGATCCGCGGCTTCCTCCATCAAGCGCCGTCGATCCGCGACGACGCCCTGCGCGCCGCTCTTGCAAGGCAGTTGGTGCAGATGCTCGCGCCGTACATCTCACCCGCGCCACCTGCCGGGGCCAACGACGTCGACGTGCTCAATGCCGTTGCGGCGCAACGCCGACACCGCGAGTGGCTACGACTGGAGCGGGACGAGGAACTTCGACGCCGCGTGCTGCGCTGAGCAAGCGGCGCCGACTGGGTACCCCGTCGCGCCGAGGGGGTACCGCCGCCGCTACTTCAGCTCGCTGCTCGATTTGCCGAGCACGCGTCGCGCGATGATCAGTTGCTGGATCTGCTGTGTGCCCTCGAAGATGTCGAGGATCTTGGAGTCGCGCGCCCACTTCTCGAGCAGTCCGACCTCGGAATAGCCTGCGGTGCCGCCGATCTCGACTGCCTTGTTGGTCAGCTCGGTGACCATGCGGCCCGCCTTGGCCTTCGACATCGACGCCTCAGTGGAGTTCGGCTGCTTGTTGTCGGCCATCCACGCGGCCCGGATGGCAAGCAACCACGAAGCCTCCCAATCGGATTCGAGGCGGATGAAGTCGTGGACAGCTGCTGGCTGACTGGCTGCAGGCTTGTCGTAGTCGATGACGTGTCCGGCACCCTCGAGGGTTGCGCGCAGCTCCTCGAGTGCCGCACGACCGAGGCCGACGGCCATCGCCGCGACGAGCGGACGCGTGTTGTCGAAGGTCTGCATGACACCCGCGAACGCCTTCTTGGTATCGACTTCCGGTGAGCCGAGTAGGTTTTCGGCGGGTACGCGGGCATTCTCGAAGCGAAGCACCGCGGTGTCGGAGGCCTTGATGCCAAGCTTGTGCTCGAGGCGGACAACAGACACTCCCTCGGTGTCCATCGGCACGACGAAGCTCTTGATCGCGGCACGGCCGGCACTCTTGTCGACGGTCGCCCACACAACCACGTGATCGGCACGCGAACCCGCGGTCACGAAGATCTTCTCGCCGTTGATGACGTACTCGTCGCCGTCGAGTGTCGCGGTGGTGCTGACGGCCGCCGAATCGGAGCCGAAGCTCGGCTCGGTGATCGCCATCGACGCCCAGACGTCCTTGAACTTCTCGAGCTGCTCGGGGTTGGCCACCGCGGCGATCGCCGCGTTCCCCAGGCCCTGATACGGAATCGACAGCATGAGCGCGACGTCGCCCCAGCCCATTTCGACGCCGTGCAGAACCGCGCGCATGTTGCCGCCGTTGACGACGTCGGACTTCTTCGCCGACGACTTGTCCGCGGCGTCGGACTCACGTCCCTTGCGGGCGGCTTCGCGAGCGAGTTCACCCAGCTCGTCGAGCTCCTCGGGGTAGGTGTGCTCGGCCTTGTCGTACGTGCGCGAGATGGGCCGGAAGATGTGCTCGGCAGCGAGATGCGCCTGCTCGGTGACCGGGGCGAGCTTCTGCGGGAGCTCGAGGTTGATTGCCATGGTCGGTATCTTACTGCGCGGTAAGATAGATTTCCAGTCCTCCCCGAAAGTCCTTTCCGCTCCTGCGGATCGTCGTGCGTCAGCAGTAACCGACCCGTGCGTGCCGACGCCCGTTTACGCTGGCCACATGGCCTACGACGACGATCTCGCCTACCGGATCCGCGAGCTGCTGTCGGGTGAGAGCGGCGTCGCAGAGAAGTCGATGTTCGGCGGTCTCGCCTTCTTGGTCGACGGCAACATGGCCGTTGCGGCGAGCGGGCACGGTGGACTCATGGTGCGCGTGCCGCCAGACGAGACCGACGCCTACCTGGCCAGAGCGCACACGGCTCCGATGGTCATGTCGGGACGAGAAACCCGCGGGTGGTTACGGGTCTCGACGGAGGGCATCCGCACCAGGCGGCAGCTCGAGAAATGGGTCGGCGTGGGCGTCGCCTACGCGCGATCGCTGCCGCCGAAGTGAGTGCCTCGGGTAGCTCCCGAAACGACGCGGCTGCCGAAATGCAGTGGCCCGCGCTGAGGTGGCTCACGAAATTCTGTTGGCGGCAGCGTCGTCGAATGCCATTGTGAAGCCCCATGACCATCCGACGATTCGACGACGCCTCGGTGGCCGACTGGCTGATGAGCGACCCGCGCGACTGGGGCTGCGTGGTGACCCGCGGGCCCCTCGGTTTCGACGCGTACGCACGTCTGTTGCACATACCCGACCCTGCATTTCCGGGGCAGTGTGAGAACGACGTCGAATCAGTCTTGGGGCCAAGCGAGTTGTGGCAGATCGCCGTCGCGGTCGAGGACCTGCGTCCGCATACCACCACACCCGATGAGATCTACTACCTGATCTGGGACGGGTGTGGTTATCCAGAACTGCTGAGCGGTGGCGTGCCCATCGTCGAAATCCACGACGAGCGCGGCGCAACCGTGCGCGACTACCACCTGTTCGTCGGCGACACCGACATGCTGGGTTGGTTGCCGCCCGAACCCGAGCCGACGTCGCGACACGGACACCCGATCCTGCCCCCGCCCGCATTCATCTGGCCTGCCGATAGAGCGTGGTGCTTCACCGAAGACATCGATCCGCACTTCGCGACGATCGGTGCGTCGGCAGCGGCCATCGCGGATCTACTCAGGGATACGCGCATCGACACGGTCGCCGACGACCCGGACGTCTCGCCGCCGTTCTACTGCTGACGGCCCAACTCACTCATCGAGAAGCGGCACCACGGCGAACACTTCGAGGTCACGTGGTGTGCCCTTCGCCTTGAAACGTCGCTTGCGACTGAGCAATTGGAGGCCCTCCGCAGACTGCAGCGCATCGCTGGTGGCCAGCACCTCGCCGGTTCCGGCGGCATCGGCGACGCGGGCCGCGATATTCACGTCGACGCCGAGGTAGTCGCCACCGACCTGCCGCGGAGTTCCGGTGTGCACTCCGGCGCGCAGCTGCGCACGGTAGTCGTCATGGGTGATCGCGCTGACGGCTCCGCACAGTTCGAACGCGGCGAGGATCGCGTCGGAGGCATCGGGGAACACTGCCATCACGCCGTCGCCGAGCGACTTCACGATTCGGCCCCGATGAGCGCCGACGATGTCGCTGCTCACGCGGTTGACCTCACCGATCAGCGACAGCACGCTGTCGTCGCCTGCGCGTAGGGCCCACGACGAAAATCCGACGAGGTCGGTGAACAGGACCGTCACGTCGCCGCTCGCGGTGGCGGTGGCCGACCTGCGATCGACGAGCGCCTGCCACACCTTCACGACGCTGAGTGCCAACTCGCGCGACGCGCTCGGCGACCGATCGCTCCCGGTCAGCAGCTTCTCCATGCGATCGGAGAGGCGCGTCGGACGCGAGAGGTCGAGTTCGGGGACCGTCTCCGGCGTCAGCTTTCGCGGAAGCTGAGCAGCACGGATCAGCGACGGCGTCCGGTCGGCCCGGGTGAGGAACTCGCCGACCCGCGCCGGACCCGACGGCACGGGCTTGTCGTCAGGCGGCGTCGAGCCGGGGGTGGTGTCATCGTCGGACGTCACGAGTCAGATCGTAGCGACAAGCTCCACCAGCGGGAACGAGCACGACAGCGCGAGGGGTGGTCTCGACAAGCTCGACCAGCGGCGGGTAGCTCGACCAGCGGCGGGTAGCTCGACCAGCGAGGGTGGTCTCGACAAGCTCGACCAGCGGGGGTGGCGCTCGACCCGGCGGCGGGCCGCTCGACCAGCGGCGGGTGGTCTCGACAAGCTCGACCAGCGGGGGTAGCGCTCGACCAGCGGGGTGGTCTCGACAAGCTCGACCAGCGGGGGTAGCGCTCGACCAGCGAGTGGGCGCTCGACCAGCGACAGGCCGCTACGGGACGATGTTCACCATCCGGCCGGGCACGACAATCACCTTGCGGGGCGGCTGGCCGTCGAGGATCGCGAGGATCTTCTCGTCGTCGAGTGCTGCGGCGCGGATCGTCTCCTCGTCGGCGTCGGCGGGCACCGTGATGCGGCTGCGGACCTTGCCCTTGACCTGGATCGGGATCTCGACGGTGTCGTCGACAAGGTAGCGCTCGTCGGCGACCGGGAACGGTCCGCGCACCAGCAGTTCGTCGTGTCCGAGCCTCGACCACAGCTCCTCGGAGATGTGCGGCGCAAGTGGCGCGAGCATCAGGACGAGCTGTTCGACGGTGCTGCGGGGCGCGCCGTCGGGGAACTGCTTGGTCAGGTGACTGGTCAGTTTGATCAGCGCGGCGACGGCGATGTTGTCGCGCAGGCCGTTGTAATCCTCACGAACCTCCGCGATTGTCTTGTGCAGCAGGCGAAGTGTCTCGTCGTCGGGCTCGATGTCGGCGACGCGGACCGCGCCGGACTCCTCTTCGACGACCAGGCGCCATGCGCGCTGCAAGAATCGTTGCAGTCCCACAACGTCTTTCGTTGCCCACGGGCGCGACTGATCGAGTGGGCCCATGTACATCTCGTAGAGCCGCAACGTATCTGCGCCGTACTCGGCGGCGATGTCGTCGGGAGTCACCGAGTTCTTCAGCGACTTGCCCATCTTGCCGTACTCCTGCGTGACCTTCTCACCGTTGTAGACGAACTCGCCGTCGACCTCGGTGACCTCTTCGGCAGGCACGTAGATGCCGCGCGAATCGGTGTAGGCGTACGCCTGGATCATGCCCTGGTTGAACAACTTTCGATACGGCTCGCTGCTGGTGACGTAGCCGAGGTCGAAGAGCACCTTGTGCCAGAAGCGCGAATACAGCAGGTGCAGAACGGCATGCTCGACACCACCGATGTAGAGGTCCAGGCCGCCCGGATCGCTGAGACCGTGCAGCTCCGGCCGCGGACCCATCCAGTACGCCTCGTTCTCCTTGGCGCAGAACTCTTCTTCGTTGGTCGGGTCGATGTAGCGCAGTTGATACCAGGAGCTTCCGGCCCACTGCGGCATGACGTTGGCGTCACGCTTGTACTTCTTCGGACCGTCGCCGAGGTCGAGTTCGACGTGGATCCAGTCCGTCGCCTTCTCCAGCGGCGGACTCGGCTCACTGTCGGCGTCGTCGGGGTCGAAGGCGACGGGTGCGTAGTCCTCGACCTCCGGAAGCTCAACGGGCAGCATCGATTCGGGTAATGCGTGCGCGCGACCCTCCTCGTCGTAGACGATCGGGAACGGCTCACCCCAGTAGCGCTGACGGGCGAAGAGCCAGTCGCGCAGTTTGTACTGAACGGTGCCCTGCCCCGAGCCCTGCTCTTCGAGCCACTCGATGATCGCGGTCTTGGCGTCGTCGACGTTCTTGCCGTCGAGGAAGCCCGAGTTCACCAGCGGGCCGTCGCCGACATACGCCTCCTCCGAGATGCCGGCCTCGGAGCCGATGACCTCGACGATGGGCAGTCCGAAGACCGTCGCGAACTCGTAGTCGCGTGAGTCGTGTGCGGGGACCGCCATGATCGCGCCGGTACCGTAGCCCATCAGCACGTAGTCGGCAACGAAGACCGGAACCTGTTGTCCGTTAACCGGATTCGTCGCGAACGACCCGGTGAAGACGCCGGTCTTCTCCTTGTTCTCCTGACGCTCGAGATCAGACTTGGCTGCGATCGACGCGCGATAGTTCTTGATCGCCTCGGCGGGCGTCGACGCTCCGTTGGTCCACCGCTCGTCGACTGCCGCGCCCTCGGCACCCGACGGCCACGTGTCGGCAGTGAGCACGTCGACCAGCGGATGTTCAGGAGCCAGCACCACGTACGTGGCGCCGAAGAGGGTGTCGGGTCGCGTGGTGAAGACGTCGACGGTCACCTCGCCGTCGGCCTGTGCCGGGACGCCAGGCACCGGGAACTGCACCTGGGCGCCGCGTGAACGTCCAATCCAGTTGCGCTGCATGGTCTTGACCTTCTCGGGCCAGTCCAGCACCTCGAGATCGTCGAGCAGGCGGTCGGAGTACGCGGTGATGCGCATCATCCACTGCCGCAGGTGCTTGCGGAACACCGGGAAGTTCCCGCGGTCGCTTCGGCCATCGGCGGTGACTTCTTCGTTGGCCAGCACGGTACCGAGGCCCGGCGCCCAGTTGACGAGCGAATCACTCAGGTAGACAAGGCGATACGAGTCGACGAGGTCGGACTTCTCGGGTGCCGACAGATCTGCCCATACCCGACCGTCGTCGAGAGTGCGTGCACCGCTGTCGAATTCGGCGATCAGCTCGTCGACGCGACGCGCCTTGCCGGCCTCGTCGTCGTACCAGGCGTTGTAGATCTGCAGGAAGATCCACTGTGTCCAGCGGTAGAACGAGACGTCGGTGGTGGCAACGCGACGTCGCTCGTCGTGCCCGAGGCCGAGGCGTCGGATCTGGCCGAGGTAGCGCTCGATGTTGGCCTCGGTCGTCGTGCGGGGGTGCGTACCGGTCTGCACCGCGTACTGCTCCGCCGGTAGACCGAAGGAGTCGAAGCCCATCGTGTGCAGCACGTTGGCGCCCGACATGCGCTGGAACCGCGCGAACACGTCGCTGGCGATGAAGCCGAGCGGATGTCCGACGTGCAGGCCGGCGCCCGAGGGGTACGGGAACATGTCCTGGACGAAGAGCTTGTCGGGAGCGTCGGGGCCGCTTCCGTCGAAGGCACTCATGTCGCCGGCCAGCGGTCCGACCGGGTTGGGTGCCTCAAAAGCGTGGCGCTGAGTCCACTCGCGCTGCCAGCGCTCCTCGATCTCGCCTGCGAGTCGGGCGGTGTAACGGTGCCCAGGAGTCGCGGAAGCTGGGTCGGTGCTCGCCTGATCGGCGGCGCCCTCGGAGGTGGAGATGTCGGCGGTGCTCACCTCACCAGGGTAAATCGTGGCTTCACCTGCCCTGAAATCGACGTCGGATGGGCGGGAAAAGTATGGTGGTCGGGTGAGTGTGGTGTCGATCGTCGTCTCGGTATGCGTCCTTGTGCTGGCCCTGGTGTGGCTGGTGGTCGGAGTGGCGGGCCTGATCGGCCGACTCCCGCGCAACCGATACTTCGGAGTCCGCACCGATTCGACGATGGCCTCGGCCGAGGCATTCACGCTGGCCAACCGCATCGCAGCCCCCGGAACTCTGGGTGCGGCGCTCATGTTGGTCGCCGGTGGCGCGCTGACGCTCGCCGTCGACAGCGGCTGGTCGGTGGTGTTCGGACTGGTGGCGCTCGTTGCGGGCGTATTGCTGGTCGGCGCTGTCAGCGGTTACGCGGTTCGCGCGGCCGACGCCGTCGCCCCAGCTGACGACGCGGGCTGCAGCTGCTGCTCGTCGGATCACGCCAGCGTCGACGACGCCCACACCGCGCAACCTGAGGAGACCAGCGCCGCCGCCGACTGCGGCACCGACAGCTGCGCATCGTGCACGCTGCGCGGCATGTGCAGCACCGACAGTGCATCGAGCAGCACAGCGTCGAGCGGCACGGCACCAGCGGCACAGCCCGACCGCCGCGCGCCCATTCAATAGGACGTGCGCCGCCTCCTCGCCCGGTCTCCGATCGACGGCTTCGTCCTGGCGATTCTCGCAGCGGTCGTGGTGGCCGCGTTCTTCCCGGCGCGCGGGACGTTTGCCGAGGTCCTCGACTGGGCGGTCACGATCGCCATCGGATTCCTGTTCTTCCTCTACGGCGCGCGCCTGCATCCCCGCGAGGCACTCAACGGGCTGTCGCATTGGCGGCTGCACCTGACGATCCTGGCGTTCACGTTTCTGGTGTTCCCACTCGTCGGCCTGGCGATACGGCCCGTCGTCGAACCGCTGATCGGTCACGACCTTTACACCGGCCTGCTGTACCTGACCCTGGTGCCGTCGACGGTGCAGTCGTCGATCGCGTTCACGTCGATCGCCCGCGGCAACGTCCCGGGGGCGATCGTGAGCGCCTCGGCGTCGAATCTGATCGGTGTTGTGTTGACACCGCTGCTGGTGGTTGCGCTGATGAGCGGTACGAATGGCGTGCACATCTCTGCGTCATCGGTCGTCGAGATCCTGCTGCAGATCTTGGTTCCGTTCATCGCGGGACAACTCTGCCGACCGCTGGTCGCGCCTTTCCTCAAGCGCTACGCCGAGCCGACCAAGTTCGTCGACAGGGCGTCGATCGTGCTCGTCGTCTACGCGGCGTTCAGCGAGGGCGTGCGCAACGGGATCTGGTCGATCGTGAGTGCATGGCAGGTCGTGGCGGTCGCAGTGATTGCTGCGGTGCTGGTCATCGTGATGCTCGCACTGACGTGGTGGAGTGCGCGGCGACTGGGATTCAGCCGCGCCGACGCCATCGCAATTCAGTTCTGCGGCACCAAGAAGAGCCTCGCCACCGGCCTACCGATGGCCACGGTGCTGTTCGGCGGCTCAGTCGTCGGGCTGATCGTGTTGCCGCTCATGATCTTTCACCAGATCCAGCTCATTCTCTGCTCGTGGCTGGCCACCCGCTACAGCCGCAGCCACGACGCCGTCGACGCCCGCTGACGCCCGCGCGGCAAGTCGACGCCGGATGAACACGACGAGCACATAGACCGCCGCGCAGCCGACCAGCCCGATCACGACGTAGAGCAGGATCGTCGCACCGAGGACAGCGCCTGCGAAGTAGCCGGCGAGCAGCACCGCGGTCACCCAGCTGACGGCCCCGACGATGTCGGCGAGGCCGAACTTTGCGAACTGCATGCCGGTCATCCCCGCGACCCTCGGCATGAGCGTGCGGACATAACCGACCCAGCGACTCGCCGCGACCATCAACATTCCGGATTGATTGAGTCGCGTACGCGCCTGTTCCCACCTCTGTTCGCCGAAGCGACGCCCTAGGGGCGATTCCATCAGGCGCGGGCCGCCTACTCTTCCGAACCAGAACCCGACCGCATCGCCCGCGATCGCGCACACACACGCGACCGCGATCAACACGCCGAGATTGGTATTGCCGACGGCTGCAGCCACACCCGCCGCAAGGAGCAGCGCCTCGCTGGGCATGATCAAGCCCGCGAAGATGACCGCAGTTTCCAGAAACACGACGCCGCCGGCGATCAGGTAGACCGCCCACACCGGAACCGACCTGATCAGGTCGATCAGCCAGTCGGCGAGTGAGTGCACCTGCCCGACGTTAGCCGCCGCTCTGATTCGACGCCGCGGCGGATTGGGGACTGCGGATTGGGGACTTGGGAATGACCAACGTCGAGCACAGGCGGCTCGCGACAGTGAGATGGTGCGCGGACGCCGGGAGAGTACAGGCTTCTGTGAATACAGAAATGTATGTACCGTTAGGCGGGTGGAGATTGTGGCGGCAGATCAGCGCGATGCGTTGACGCGGTTTGGATATGCGTTGTCGGACTCGACGCGCACGCAGGTGCTGTTGCGGCTGCGGGATGGTGGTGCGTATCCCGCGGAGTTGGCCGAGGCGATCGGGGTGTCGCGCCAGGCTTTGTCGAACCATCTTGCTTGCCTGCGGGGATGCGGACTTGTTGTCGCGGTGCCCGAAGGACGTCGCACTCGATACGAGCTGGCCAATGGCCGGATTGCCCATGCCTTGGATGACTTGCTCGGACTGGTCCTCGTGGTCGACCCGACATGTTGTCCAACCTCTGACGAACAGGGATGCTGCTGATGGCCGACGAGCTCGGTCTCCCGGCGGTGGGTCAGCCGTCGATGAGTCTCAGCTTTGCGGGTCGGCCGGCGCTGAGTGTTGCCCGTCGGGAGCTGTTGCAGCGTCGCATTCGGTGGTTCGTCGCGGCGACCATCACCTACAACGTCATCGAGGCCGTGATTGCGATCAGCGAGGGTACGCGAGCGTCCTCGGTGGCATTGATCGGCTTCGGCCTGGATTCGGTCATCGAAGTGTCGTCGGCAGCCGCGGTTGCCTGGCAGTTTGCGGGTTCGGATCCGGAACGGCGCGAGAAGGTCGCGTTACGGATCATCGCGTTCTCCTTTTTCGCCCTGGCGGTCTACGTGAGCGTCGACTCGCTTCGTTCCCTGCTCGGTGTTGGTGGCGAGGCGCGGCACTCCTCGATCGGCATCGCCCTGGCGGCAGTCAGTTTGCTGATCATGCCGCTTTTGTCGTGGGCGGAACGTCGCGCCGGCCGCGAACTCGGCTCGTTGAGCGCGGTGGCCGACTCCAAACAGACTTTGCTGTGCACGTACCTCTCGGCAGTACTGTTGATCGGGTTGCTTCTCAACAGCCTGCTCGGATGGTCGTGGGCCGACCCGATCGCCGCTCTTGTCATCGCCGCGATCGCGGTCCGCGAGGGCATCAACGCATGGAAGGGCGACACGTGCTGTGCACCCAGCATCGGCCAGCGCGCCGGCGAGCCCACTGGGTGCGACTGCTGCAGCACGGAGGTGACCGGCCAGGGTGCTACCCCGAGGGCCACACCGGACGCGTCGCAGTCGGCCTGATCAGACCGATGCCACTCCCCTACGACATCGCCTCGGAGCTGAACGCGTGAGCAAACCGATCAAGATCGCCTGGGCGGTACTCGCTGCCATCTTCGTCGGCATCGGTGTTGCCGTCTTTGCCATCGACGACGCCACGTCCCCGACTCCGGCTGATACTGCCGAAGTGTCTGATCTCGTTGTACGCCCCGACAGTCACCGCCTGTCCTCGCCCGAGCAGAGCCGGGCGCAGTTCGTGGAGTTCCTCGATTTCGAGTGCGAAGCCTGCGGGGCCGTCTACCCGATCATCGAGGACCTGCGGCGCGCCTATGGCGACCGCGTCACCTTCGTCGTCCGCTACTTCCCGATGCCTGGACATTTCAACGCCGAACGCGCTGCTCGTGCAGTCGAAGCTGCCGCCCAGCAGGGCCGGTTCGAGCAGATGTACCAGCGCATGTTCGCCACCCAATCCCAGTGGGGTGAACAGCAAGTCCCCGCTGATGACCTGTTCCGTGGCTTCGCCGTTGACCTCGGTCTCGACATGACGAGATTCGACGACGCTTACAACAGCGCCGCCACGCTCGAGCGGATTCGTGCTGACGTCGCCGACGGCCTGTCCCTGGGCGTGCAGGGCACCCCCACGTTCTTCCTCGACGGGAAGCGCCTGCAGCCATCCACGATCGACGAACTCACCACTGCCGTGAAAGAGGCGGCGGTTGCGTGAACCGCATTGACTAGTGCCGGCGGCCGCGCGAGGCGAATTGTGCGCCACCACAAGTACACGGCAAGCATTGCTGGCAGATTTTGCCGCTGAACGCCGACGGCGAATTGTCACCACCAGGGCACGGCGAAACGCTTGTCCACAACATCGAAAGAAGTTTCGAGCATTTCTCGCCGTTGTCGGTGTGATGTATCGGGACATCGGTGACGTTTCTGCATCTGGACATTGGTGACACTTGGTGTGTCAGGACTTCGGTGACGGTGCGGTCTTCTTGGTGGGGCGTGGGCCGCGGGGTTGTCGATTTCCGACGTAGGTGATTCCTGGGGCGGGTCGGGGGTGTTCGACGAGGACTTCGCCTTCGGTGTTGGCGATGACGATTGTGTTGTCGTCGGTGACAACGAGGACCTGGTCGAAGGCGTGGTCCACATCGACCATGTAGGTGACTGCGTCCACGCTGATGGTGCCGGAGGTGCTGACAGTTCTGGCCAGGACGCCGTCGGGTAGGTCGGTGGGTTGCCGCTGTGCGGGCCGAGGGCGTGGTGTCGGCGGATCGAGCAACGGCCGACCGAATTTGGGGTGTGGCGCGTCGGCTTTCGGTGTTGCCTGCCAGGCGGTCAACGGTGTGACCCGCCCGGGCAGTCCTTGGTGAGGCCGCTCGGTGTTGTAGATGTGGTCGAACGCGTCGACCTGGGCCTGCAACTCGGCCAGGGTGTCGGCAAGTGGCTGTTTGTCCAGGTAGCGGAACAGTGTCTGGTGGAAGCGTTCGTTCTTGCCCTGCGTGGTGGGCTTGTAGGGCTTGCCGGTGATTGTTTCGACTCCGAGCGCGTGGGCGTGTTCGACGAGTTGACCGATGCGGCCGCGGCGTGAGGGGTTGAAAGCGGGCCCGTTGTCGGTGAGGAGTCGCTGGGGCACGCCGTGAGCGGTCACCGCCTTGTCGAACACCGCGATCGCGGCGTCGGAGGTCTCACCGGCGGCCACGTGGGAGCCCACGGCGTAGCGAGAGTGATCGTCGATCAGTTGCAGGATGACGCACGTACGTCCGCCGGTCAGAACGTATTCGGTGCCGTCGAGTTGCCAGCACGCATTCGGTGCGGGATAGACGAACCGCCGCCACGCCGAGCGGGGCTTCTTTTTCGGTTCACGCCGGGCTACTCCGGCATCGCGGAAGATGCGGGCCAGCGATGCTGTCGAGGGGACCTGTGCCATGCCCATCGACCGCATCTTGTCGTGCACGCTGATCGGTCCGTGGTCCAGACCCGACCTTTCCAAGGCGGCGCGCACCGCCACCGCTTGTGACTTGACCTCGTCACTGAGCGCTGACGGGCTCGACTTTGGGCGGCGGGTCCGCGGTTCGAGGGCTGCCGCGGGCCCCTCGACTTTGGCGCGTTTACGCAGCTCGTAGAACGACTTTCGAGAAATTCCGTGTTCGACGCAGAATGTTGAGACCGCTCCGCGGGGTGCATCATCAGGCCACTGCGAGATAGCTAGCCGGACGACAGGGTCGATAGGTTCATTAACAGCCACCGTCTGAGCGTTGAATGCGGCACGTGAGCTGACCCGAGGATGGCGGTTCGATCGGAGCCCAACCGGTTGCTTGTCGTGGACACCAACGCGAAAGCGCAAGCCTGCTTCCAGGTCGGCCACCTTGTCGCCTGCATCGACGTGTGTCAATATTGACGCGTGTCGAATAAGAATCTCCTGCTGCCACCCGGCCGCGGCCTCAGTAGCGACGAGACCGGGGCTGTCACCCCACTGTTGAAGGCACTCGCTGATCCGGTTCGACTGCGGTTGCTGTCGGAGGTCGCTGCGCATCCGGGCGGCGAGGCGTGCGTGTGCGACATCTCCGGGCCGTTCGAGCTGTCGCAGCCGACGATCTCGCACCATCTGAAGGTGCTGCGCCAGGCGGGTCTGGTGACCAGCGAGCGCCGCGCGACCTGGGTGTACTACCGGGTGAACACCGAAGCGCTGCAACAACTGTCGGGCCTGCTGGGCGATCTCGCCACGGTCGTGGGGGAAACGCGGTCGTGTGAGGCCGACCAGTGACCGCCACCGACACCGCGGTCGCGGGCAAGTTGTCGACGCTGGACCGGTTTCTGCCGGTGTGGATCGGCGCCGCGATGGTCGCCGGACTGCTGCTCGGTCGAGTCGTCCCCGGCCTGGGTGACACTTTGGCGGCGGTCGAGCTCGACGGCATCTCGCTGCCGATCGCCCTCGGATTGCTGATCATGATGTATCCGGTGCTGGCCAAGGTGCGCTACGACCGACTCGACTCGGTCACCGGTGATCGTCGCCTGCTACTCGGGTCGTTGGCGTTGAACTGGATCATCGGACCGGCGTTGATGTTCGCGCTGGCCTGGCTCCTGCTCCCGGATCTGCCGGAGTACCGGACCGGACTGATCATCGTCGGCCTGGCCCGATGCATCGCGATGGTCATCATCTGGAACGACCTGGCGTGCGGCGACCGCGAAGCCGCTGCTGTTCTCGTCGCACTGAACTCGGTGTTCCAGGTGGTCATGTTCGCCGTGCTGGGTTGGTTCTACCTCTCGGTGTTGCCCGGATGGCTGGGCCTGGAGCAGACCACCATCGACACCTCGCCGTGGCAGATCGCGAAGTCGGTGCTGATCTTCCTCGGTATACCCCTGGTCGCAGGCTTCCTCACCCGCCGCATCGGCGAGCGAACCAAAGGCCGCGACTGGTACGAGTCCTCGTTCCTGCCGCGTCTCGGGCCGTGGGCCCTTTACGGGTTGCTGTTCACCATCGTCATCCTGTTCGCGTTGCAAGGTGAGCAGATCACGTCGCAGCCGTGGGACGTCGTGCGGATCGCTCTGCCGCTGCTGATCTACTTCGCGGTGATGTGGGGCGGTGGGTTCGTGCTCGGGGCCGCGATGGGGCTGGGGTATGCGCGAACCACCACGCTGGCGTTCACCGCCGCGGGCAACAACTTCGAGCTCGCCATCGCCGTCGCGATCGCCACCTACGGTGCAACATCCGGCCAGGCCCTGGCCGGAGTCATCGGACCACTCATCGAGGTCCCCGTCCTCGTCGCCCTCGTGTACGTGTCCCTGGCACTGCGGAAACGCTTCACCACCCCAACCACTGCCTCCAGCCCGGATGTGTCGAAGGAGCCGGCTCGCGATGCCTGAGGATCTGTTGGACGAGCAGCTAAGTCGCAGTGAACACCGCGCGCAGCCCGAACTGTTGATGCCCCATGCCGTGCTCGCCCGTACCGCCGCTGACCTGGCCGCCAAGGTCGTCAGGTGCGCATGCACCCGGGAGGTGCGCCGTAAGGCGGTGTAGGACTCGAACACACAGCGTTCC
>NZ_LZMO01000204.1:0-13104 GCF_001665715.1 Gordonia sp. 852002-10350_SCH5691597 | reverse complement strand
CCCCACCCCCCACCCCCCCCGCCACTCCCCACCCCCGCTAGTGCCCCCCCCTTCCCGCCCGCCCCCCCCCCGGCGGCAGGTCCGTCGCTCTGTGTGATCTCACGCCTGGCGGGACGCCTTCGACGCGAGTAATTCGACGAGTTCCTCGGTCGCGCGTCGACGTGACATCCCCGGGATGTCTGCGGTGGCGGCGTCCCACTCATCCTGCGTCAGCTTCGACGCACCGACCAGGTCAGTCAGGACGGCGTAGTAGCCCGGATAGTCGACGCGCGCCTTCAATCGTTTGCCCAGCATCAGGAGCCGAGCGCCGTCGCGTCTGGTCTGACTCCTGTCGCACAGAACATATCCCGCTGCGACCGACATATTCGCAGCCTGCGGAATGTCGTTCCAGCCGCCGGGCGAGAGTGTCTCGGCAATGCTGGTCGCCAGAATCGGAAGCAACGCGCGGGCACGATCAACCCGTCCCGATCGCACCAGGCCGACCGCCGCGACGCCGATCAGCATCGACGCGCCCGGGTCGCGCGCAGCCATCGGATGTTCACGCAACAGCAGATCCGCGGCCCTGACGAACAGTGCGGTGGCGTCGTCGAGATCACCCCGAGCGAAGCGTAATTCGCCCATTGCCAACATCATTCCCGCAAAGACTTCCGGAAAACCGCGCGGATCGGGATCGTCGGGCGTCCAGCCGTCGGCTACCCGCTCCAGTTCCTCATCGGCGGCGTCGAGCTGATCAATATTGATCAACGTGACCGCGAGGTAGCAGCGGGTCTGCATCTCGTCCTCATAAGAGCCGAGTCGGACGAGGTCAGCGATGCCACCGCGATAGAAGTCGACTGCGGCAGACCATTTCGCCTGCTGGCTGTGGATGCCACCGAGACTCACCTGCGCCATGGCCGACATCCAGTGGTCGCTTTCCAGTCGGGACCTCTGTTGCAGTGTTCGCCCATCACGTTCGGCTTTGTCCAGACGCCCGAGGTTCTCGGCAAGATTCATCCGTCCACCCAGCGCCGTCGTCACCACCCGCTCGTCGGAACTCTGAGTGCCGCGCACGATGTAGCGGATGGCTTCGGTCGGGCTCCGACTCAGCACGCACGCGGTCATCAGTTCGGTCGGCTCGAGATAGATCCGACTCGGATTGTGCAGTCGTCGCAGGTAGTACCGCGCACGTGCGAGCTCTCGAAGGTCCTGCCGCATCATCTGATGTGTCATCGACGCGAGAACGGTTGCCTCCCAATCACGTCGACGTTCGTCTGACAGATCGCGGGGCGGGGTCGGCAACACCTCGATCAGCCGCGACCCCCAGTTCATGATCTCTGCGTGCAGGCCCCGGGCCATCCAGAACCCGGCGAGGATGGGAAAGATGCGTACCGCACAGTCGATGGCGTCGGCCGCCTCTGATTCGTTCTTCTCTCTGTGCGCGATGACCTGCATGCAGTGGCGGAGCACCCAGACGAGATTGTCGACGTCTGTGGCGACCCGGGTCATCAGCCCTGCGTCGACACCTGACTCGTAGCCGGCAACCGCCTCCGACGCAACGGATCTGCCCCACTCACGCATCGCGGAGTTGACCTCCGACGACAGCCCTGGTTCCGCGACGAGTTTCTCCTCGCCGAACTCGCGCACCATTTCCAGCATCCGATACCGCACCCGACCGTCGGCCTCGATCACGGTCAGCAACGATTGATTGACGAGCGAGGCGAGCGTGTCGTCGAGCCGAAAACCTCGATAGCCCAGCACGATTCCCGCCGCGTCAACCGTGAACCCGGCCGGAAATCTGCACAGTCGGCGCAGCGCCTCACGCGCATCGTCGTCGAGAAGGTCCCAGCTCCAATCGATCACGGCCCGCAGCGTGCGATGCCGGTCGGGAGCGCTGCGGTCCGTCCCGCGAAGCAGTGCGAATCGCTCGGCCAACCGATCGGTGATCTCCTCGACCGTCATCGTGCGAATTCGGGCTGCCGCCAACTCGATTGCCAACGGTAGGCCGTCGAGGTGTCTGCACAGTCGCGCGACTGGTTCGTGCGGCAGATCGGCGTCGGGCCGCACCGCGCGGGCGCGAGTGACGAACAGTTCAACGGCCGCACCGTCGTCGGTGACGTCGAGCGTCGGCAACCCGAAGATCTGCTCGGCGGGCAGCATCAGCGGCGAACGGCTGGTAACCAGGATCTTCAACGACGAGTCGGCGGCGAGCAGATCGGCCACCGGGCGCGCGCACCGCTCGATCACCTGCTCGCAGTTGTCCAGGATCAACAACGCATCCCGCCCGCGGAGCGCATCGATCAAGCGGTCCTGCGAGCGGTCCTGCAGATCGCCGGTCGGTGCGATGCGCGGTCGTGCGTTGGTGCCGAGGTCTGACTCACCTACTCCGAGCGTCGCGGCGATGGCGGGCACCACGTCGTCGTCGTTGCGGATCGGTGCGAGCGGCACGTAGTAGACCGACGATCCTTCGTCGACGAGGCGGTGTCCGACGCGGTTGGCTACCCGCGTCTTGCCCACTCCGCCCGGTCCCTGGATGGTGACGACGCGATTTGCCTTGAGATGCTCGAGGATCGACGCGACGTCGCCCTCGCGTCCGATGAGGTCGCTCGTCTCCACCAGTAGACCCGCCTGCATGCTCGAGCGTCGCGGACTCGGAGCGGGTCGTCGAATATCGAGTTCGCCCTCGGCGAGAAGCGCGTTGTGGAACTCGGTGATCGTCGACCCGGGGTCGACGCCCAACTCTGTCGATAGTCGACGGCGCAGCGCGGCGTACACGGCGAGCGCGTCGGCGATACGTCCCTCGCCGGCAAGTGCACGCATCAGGTCAAGTGCTGCCGTTTCATCCAAAGGGTCACGTGCACACCGTTCTTCGGCGAGCTCCCGCGCCGTTGTGTAGTCGCCGGCGTTCATCGCAACTGTGCTGCGGGCACGGTTGAGGGTGTCTTCGACGTGTCCGGCTCGTGCGCGGATCTCGCCGATCAGCGGTGCGGCCTCGTCTCCGAGGTCGTCACCGGGGTCGCCCCGCCACCACGACGCGGCGTCGTCGAGCGCGGTTGCGGTGCCCCGTGCGATGAGGTCGTCGACGATCTCGATGTCGGTGCGGGCGCCGACCAGGCGATACCCGCTTCCCGACGCCTCGATGCGCCCGGCTCCGAGGACGCCACGCAGTCGCGAGATCTGGGTGTGCAGCGCCGCGCCGGGTGACCGTGGCGGATCGTCGCCCCACACATCGTCGATGAGCCGCTCAGTCGAACGGGTGCGTCCACCGGCCAGCGCCAGCGATGCCAACAACCTCTTGGCGCGGATACCCGGTACCGCCACCAGATCATCCGGCGTCAGCGGCGAATCCGGCGCCGCGGACACGCCTGCGGCGACGGGACCGAGCAGACCGATCACGGTTGTTGCGGGGGCGGACACTGTGCCAGATTAGCCCCCGCGGTATGTATCACGAGCGCCCGCGCTGGACGTATCGCCGAAAGACCGTGCGGCGCCGTGCTTGAATGGCACGATGGCGCGCAGCTACGCACTCAACTCGTTCGATCTCGACTTCTTCGACACGGCACCGGTGAGCTATCGCATCGACGTCCACCTGCCGGTCACGCCCGAACGCGCGTGGGCAGAACTGACGCGCCAGCACACACTCGACTGGTGCCGGGCGATCAGGGGCATCGAGTTCACTTCGCCACCGCCGTACGGGGTCGGCACGACCCGTCGGGCCAAACTCGGTCTGGGCGTCGCACTCTCCGAGTACTTCTTCGACTGGGTCGAGGAGCCAGGAGAACACCACTACCGCAACGCATTTCGCGGAGAATCGGTGACCGTACCCGGCCTGTCGCGGTTCGGCGAACTGACCGAGGTCAGCAGCGCCGACGTCGGCTGCCGACTCGTGTGGCGCTTCGCTCTCGAACTCGCGACCGGAGCCAAGCCCGTCAGGCTGTTCAATGCACCGACGGCGGCGTCGGTGTTCAAGACGGTCGAAACCGACACCCTGCGTCACTTCTCGACGCTGCGTCCGCAGGTCTGATCCGACGCTGCTCGCCGGACCGTCAGCGCAGGAAGCCTGCGTCGGCGAGCGCTGTGCGCACAGCCTCCTGGTGTTCTGCGCCCCTGGTCTCGGCGCTGACCGTCACCTGGACCTCGCCGAGCTGCAGGTCGTCGGCGACACGCGAATGCACGACGTCGACGACGCTCGCTCCTTTCTCACGGAGCAGTTCGAGCAATGAGATGAGGCCACCCGGGCGGTCGGGAATCGTGGCGGTGACCGTGAGGAAACGACCGGACGCGGTCAACCCCGCCGTGGTCACGTGGCTGAGCACGAGCGGGTCGATGTTGCCGCCGGACGCGACGACGCAGATCGGTCCCGGCAGGTCGAGATCGAGACTCATCAGCGCGGCGACGCCCGCGGCGCCCGCGGGTTCGACGAGCAACTTCGCGCGTTCGAGCAGCAGGAGCAGCGCGGTGGCCAACTGCGCCTCGTCGACGGTGACCACCTCGTCGACGAGCTCACGGACGTGCGCGAACGGAACGTCGCCGGGCAGCGCGACGGCGATACCGTCGGCCATCGTCGACATGTGCGTCGCCGCGATGGGCATGTCTTCCTGCAGCGACTTCGGCCATGCCGCCGCCTGCGCCGCCTGGACACCGATGATCCGCACGTCGGGGCGCCTGGCCTTGACCGCAGCGGCGATCCCGGCGAGCAGCCCACCCCCGCCGAGCGGCACGACGATCGAGCCGACGTCGGGCATCTGCTCACAGATCTCGACTCCGACGGTCGCCTGCCCCGCCACGATGTCGCGATGGTCGAACGGGTGGATCAGCGTCGCTCCGGTCTCGTCGGCGAAAGCTCGTGCGGCGACCAGTGATTCGTCGATCGTCTCACCGACGAGCACGACCTCGGCCCCATATGCCTTGGTGGCGGCCAACTTCGGCAGGGCGGCACCCACCGGCATGTAGACGCGCGAGGTGATGCCCAGGTGCGCGGCCCACCACGCCACGCCCTGTGCGTGGTTGCCCGCGCTGGCCGCGACGACACCCGCCGCGCGCTCGTCGGGCGTGAGCCGCGAGATCCGGTAGAACGCACCGCGCGGCTTGAACGATCCTGTGCGCTGCAGGTTCTCGCACTTGAGCCAGACGTCGGAGCCGCTGCGCTCGGACAACACCCGCGACGCCACCATCGGTGTGCGGCGCATCACCGGCGCCAACACCACCGCGGCGGCGTCGATCTCGGACTGTGTGATCAGCATGATGAGCGTCAACGTACGCGGTCGCGATGCCTCACGCAGCGCAACCTCCGACGGTCCCGGATCTGGCGGTCGGCCCTACTGCAGCGCCTGCTCCAGGTCGGCGAGGATGTCGTCGATGTCTTCGATGCCGACCGAGAGACGCACCAGGTTCTCGGGGACCTCGAGCAACGACCCGGCGGTCGACGCGTGGGTCATCGCACCGGGATGCTCGATCAGCGATTCGACGCCGCCCAGCGACTCGGCGAGGGTGAACACCTCGGTGCGCGCGCAGAACTTCTTGGCGTCCTCGATGCCGCCGGACACCAACACCGAGACCATCCCGCCGAAGCGCTTCATCTGCTTGGCGGCGACCTCGTATCCGGGATGCGAGGGATCGCCCGGGTACAGCACGCGCTCGATCTTGTCGTGACGGTTGAGGTACTCGGCGACCTTCTCGGCGTTGTCGCAATGCCGCTCCATGCGGACCGCGAGCGTTTTGATGCCGCGCATCGTCAGGTAGGCATCGAACGGCCCCGGTACAGCGCCCGCACCGTTCTGCAGGAACGCGATGTCGAAGTCGAGTTGCTCGTCGTCGGTGACCAGCGCGCCACCGACGACGTCGGAGTGTCCGCCGAGGTACTTGGTGGTGGAGTGCAGCACGACGTCGGCGCCCAGCTCCAGCGGACGCTGCAGGTACGCCGTCGCAAAGGTGTTGTCCACCACCAGTTTTGCCTTCGCCTCGTGCGCGACCTCACCGAGTCGGGCGATGTCGCCGACGTTCAGCAGCGGATTGGTCGGCGTTTCGACCCACACGAGTTTGGTCTTCGGGGTGATCGCCGCGCGCACCGCGTCGATGTCGCTGACCGGCGCCACCGAGTAGTCGATGCCCCACTGCGTGAAGACCTTGTCGATCAGCCGGAAGGTGCCGCCGTAGGCGTCGTTCGGGATCACGAGGTGGTCGCCGGGACGCAGCGATGCGCGCAGCAGCGCGTCGGTCGCAGCCATGCCGGAGGAGAAACCGCGTCCGTAGGTGCCGCCCTCGATCGCGGCGATGTTCGCCTCGAGCACGCGACGCGTCGGATTTCCGGTACGCGCGTACTCGAATCCGTCACGCAGACCGCCGACGCCGTCCTGTGCGAACGTCGAACTCGCGTAGACCGGGACGTTCACCGCGCCGGTCTGCGGGTCGGGGTCGTAGCCTGCGTGGATGGCTTCGGTGGAAAAGCCGCGTGGACGCTGATACTTCTTCACGTGAGAACTCCTCGCTGAGTGGTGATCTGGACGCTAACCGGCGGTGATCGTCGGATGGGTGCTGACGAATGCCAGCAGATCGTGTCGGGTGATGACGCCGATCGGCTTTCCGTCCTCGACGACCATGAGTGCGTCGGACTCGCCGAGCGCCTTGGTCGCCGCGGACACCGGCTCACCGGAACCGATGAGCGGGAACGGATCTCCCATGTGCGCCGACACGGGATCGGCGAGGTTCGCACGACCCTCGAATACCGCCGAGAGCAGGTCACGTTCGGTGACCGCGCCTGCAACCTCGCCAGCCATCACCGGCGGCTCGGCGCCGACGACCGGCATCTGCGACACCCCGTATTCGCGGAGGATCTCGATCGCGTCGCGCAGCGTCTCCTGGGGGTGCGTGTGCACGAGGTCGGGAAGCGTACCGGTCTTGCCGCGCAACACATCTCCGACGAGCAGCTCCGGCTTGTCGCCGTCGAGCGGGGTGCGCAGGAAGCCGTAGCTGCTCATCCACTCGTCGTTGAAGATCTTGGCCATGTAGCCGCGCCCACCGTCGGGCAGCAGGACCACCACGACGGAGTCGGGGCCCTCTCGCTGCGCCACCTGCAGTGCCGCGACGACCGCCATACCGCAGGAGCCGCCGACGAGCAGCCCCTCTTCGCGGGCGAGGCGTCGGGTCATGTCGAATGAGTCGGCGTCGGAGACCGCGATGATCTCGTCGGGGATGCTCGGGTCGTAGGCGTCGGGCCAGAAATCCTCACCGACACCCTCGACGAGGTACGGGCGCCCGGTGCCGCCGGAGTAGACCGAACCCTCTGGGTCGACGCCGACGACCTTGACCTTGCCGTCGGAGATCTCTTTGAGATAGCGGCCGGTGCCGGTGATGGTGCCGCCGGTGCCGACACCCGCGACGAAGTGCGTGATGGTGCCGTCGGTGTCGCGCCAGATCTCCGGGCCGGTGGTCTCGTAGTGGCTCTGCGGACCGGCGGGGTTGGAGTACTGATTGGGCTTCCACGCGCCGTCGACCTCACGGACCAGACGATCGGAGACGCTGTAGTAGCTGTCGGGGTGTTCCGGCGGGACGGCCGTCGGGCACACGACAACCTCGGCGCCGTAGGCACGCAGCACGTTGCGCTTGTCCTCGCCGACCTTGTCGGGGCACACGAAGATGCACTTGTATCCGCGCTGCTGCGCGACGAGCGCCAGCCCGACACCGGTGTTGCCCGACGTCGGCTCGACGATCGTGCCGCCGGGCTTCAGCTCCCCCGACTTCTCCGCAGCGTCGACCATCCGCACGGCGATCCGGTCTTTGCTGCTGCCGCCGGGATTGAGGTATTCGACCTTGGCCGCGACCAGCCCCGATCCGGGGGAGGTCACCGAGTTGAGCTTGACCAGTGGTGTGTTGCCCACCAGGTCGACGACGTGATTGGCGATGCGCATACTTCTATGGTCCCAGAGCGTCGCAAGCCGTCCACATTCGACTTGCCGCTAAGCTGGGACGCGTGTCCGATTCGCGTCACGTCCTCCGCGATGTCAGTGCCGCAGCGACCGCGACGGCCGCAGGGGCCGGCGCCACGTGGGCGGCATACAACGTGCTGGTCTGGCAGGCACAACAAGCCAGAACCACCATCCCGCACCGCACCGACAACGCCCCCAACGGCGACGGCATCTACCTCCCCGACGGCGGCGAGCCGCTACGCGTCACCCGCGATACCCCTGCCGATCTGCACCTGACCGTGTTCGGCGATTCGACGGCCGCGGGACTCGGCGTCGAGTCGGCAGACGACACCCCCGGCGTGCGCGTCGCCCGTCGCGTCGCGGCCGACACCGGTCGGGTCATCCGCTACAGCAACAAGGCCATCGTCGGCGCGACGTCGAAAGGCCTCGGCGCGCAGATCGACGCGATGTTGATCGCGGGACATCGACCCGACGTCGCGGTCATCCTGGTCGGCGCCAACGACGTGACCGCTACCAACGGCATCCGGGCGTCGGCGAATCGCCTGGGAGCCGCCGTCCGCCGACTGCGCGAGACGGGCGCGGTGGTCGTCGTCGGCACCTGCCCCGACTTCGGCGTGATCACCGCGATCCCGCAGCCGCTGCGGTCGGTGCTGCGCATCTGGGGCCTGCGGCTCGCTGCCCGCCAGCAGTCAGCGGTGCGCAGCGCGGGAGGCGTCGCCGTTCCGCTGGCCGATCTGCTCTCCGAGGAGTTCAAGGCGAAGCCCGATCACATGTTCTCGCCCGACCACTTCCACCCGTCTGCGGCCGGATACGAGCTCGCCGCGGCGATCCTCAGTCCCCCGGTCCTCGAGGAGATCGGTGAATGGGGACCGGCACCGCTGCCCGAGCCGCCCGAGATGTCGGAGACCGTCCCCGCCAGCAAATTCATGTCCCGCCTGCTGCGGCGCGCACGGACCGTCGAATGACGCACATCGATCTCAACAGCGACGTCGGCGAGTCGTTCGGCCGCTGGGAGCTCGGCGACGACGACGCCGTGCTCGAGGTGGTCACCAGCGCCAACGTTGCCTGCGGTTTTCACGCGGGCGATCCGAGCACGTTGGCACGAACATGTCGCAGTGCACTCGCGAACGGTGTCCGCATCGGTGCACAGGTCAGCTATCGGGACCTCGCGGGCTTCGGGCGGCGGTTCGTCGACGCCACACACACGGAGTTGACCGACGACGTCGTCTACCAGATCGGCGGACTGCAGGCCATTGCTCGCGCCGCCGGCGGCACGGTCAGCTACGTCAAACCACATGGGGCGCTGTACAACACAGCCGTTCACCACGACGTGCACGCGCGTGCCGTGGTCGACGCGATAGCCGCGGTCAATCCACACCTACCCGTACTCGGCTTGCCGGGGTCACTGCTACTCGAGATCGCTTCGGATCGCGGAATACCTACGGTCCGAGAAGCTTTCGCGGATCGGGCGTACCACTCCGACGGCACCTTGGTCTCCCGACGCGAACCGGGCGCAGTCCTCGACGATTCTGCGGCGGTCGCCGAGCGGGTGATGCGCATGGTCTCCGACGGCGTCGTCGACTCCATCGAAGGCGACACGATACGGATCGACGTCGACTCCGTCTGCCTGCATGGCGACAGCCCAGCCGCTGTCGCGATGGCGGTGGCCACCCGTGAACTGCTGACCGCCGGGGGCATCGAGATCACGCCGTTCACGTGAGCGCGGGCCGCGACGGCAGCGTCAGCGCGAGCACGGCGCCTACCAGCGCGAACACCACCGACCACCAGAACGCCGCGGAGAAACCGGCTGCCGCAGAGGCAGCCGACATGACCACGACGGCGAGGATCGCGGTGCCGAAGGAGCCGCCGAGTTGCTGGGTGATCCGGGTGAGCATGCTGGTGTCCTGACGCGCGGAGTCGGGGACGCCGATGAAGCCCGCGGCCATGATCGGCGACAACAGCAACCCGAGCCCGAGGCCACGGAGCAGCAAGGCGATCATCAACCAGACCACCGAGGTTCCCGCATCGGCGAACGCGAACGGCACGGTCGCGGCCGCCACGATCACGAACCCGCACGCCGCCACCCAGCGCCCGCCGAACCGGTCGGTCAACTTTCCCGCCAGCCCGCGGGTCACGAACGCTCCGACGCCTTGCGGGATCAGATAGAGCGCCGCCCGGAGCACCGAGTCGCCGAACACCTGCTGAAAGAACAAGGGCAGCAGGAACATTGCCCCGAACGATGCGATGCCGAATGCGAACAGTCCGGCCGACGACGCGGCAACTGCGCGATGAGCAAGAATACGGATGTCGACGATCCCCTGGCGCACAGACACCAGGCTGCGCACCACGAACACTCCCAGCGCGATCACGCCGACGACCAGCGGAATCATCACACTCCGACTGACGAAGCCCGCGTGGGCATTGGAGAGCCCGAGCAGGATCAGCGCCAAACCCGGTGCGAGAAGCAGTAATCCGACGACATCTAGGTGAGCGTGGTGATCGTCGGCGCCGCGGGTGCGGTCATCGTCGGGGATACGCCGCGCGAGGTAGAGCGCGACCGCCACGATCGGGACGTTGATGAGAAAGAGCCACCGCCAGTTGAGCCAGTTCAGGATCACGCCACCGAGCACGGGACCCAGGATCGGCCCCAGCGCGGTCGGCATCGACACCAGAGCGATGACCTGTCCGAGCGCCACTCCACGACTGGCCGACACCAGGATCGACATCATCAGCGGCATGATCAGTCCGGCGCCGAGGCCCTGTAGAACACGAAATGCGATGAGCGACGGCGCATCCCATGCCACTGCGCACAAGACCGAGCCGAGCAGGAAGATCAGCAGCCCCGCGATCCAAGCGACGCGTGACCCGAATCGCGTTGCCGCCCAACCCGCCAACGGCACCGCGACGGCGAGCGCCAGCAGGTATCCGGTACTGACCCACTGGATCGTCGACACCGGAACGTCGAGGTCTCGGCCGAGCGTCTCGAGCGCGATGGTGGTGATCGTGGTGTCGAGGATCGGTGCGATCAGACCGATGATCACAGCCCACGCGACACGACGCGTCGCGGGATCGATGGTCTGGGCCGGGGACGTTGTTGCCGTCATGGGAACCCCTTTAAGAATCATTTGTGTATCTTATTTTCGACGATAGGCTGGCGCGATAAGATACGCAAGTGGATCTTGAACACCAGGACGCCAACCCCACACGACGCCGGGGCGCCGAACTCGAGGCCGCCATCCTCTACGCCGCGTGGGAGCAACTGCTCGACCGCGGCTACTCGGGGCTGACCTTCGAGGCCGTCGCCGAACGAGCCGGAACCAGCAGGCCCGTGCTCTATCGCCGGTGGGCAACACGCGGCGACCTGCTGCGCGCCGCGATCTCGCATCGTGGGCGGCAGGTCGAGGTCGTCGTACCCGACACCGGAAATCTGCGTGACGACGTCCTCGAAGCGCTGCGCGACATGAATGACACTCGCGCCGATTTCGTGGTCATGATGGCGTCGAGTCTCGGCGAGTACTTCGCCGAAGGCGCCACCACCCCCCGTGAGGTTCGCGCGCTGTTCATCGGCGATCGGGCGTCGACCATGGCCACCATCGTCGAGCGTGCGATCGCTCGGGGCGAGGTGGACCCGGCACATGTGACCGAGCGGGCCATCGCGCTGCCTGCCGACCTCTATCGCTACGAGGTACTCATGTCCCTGAAACCCGTGTCCGACGACGTTCTGCGCACCATCGTCGACGACGTCTTCTTGCCTCTCGTCCAACCGGATACCGCATCGAAGGCTCCGCGCTCCGACGAGTGACAAATCCGGCTCTTCTGACACCCGAGCTGTCCAGTAACGTGTTTCACATGCCTGAAGCTGTCATCGTTGCCCATGCCCGCTCCCCGATCGGCCGCGCCGGAAAGGGATCCCTCAAAGACGTTCGTCCCGACGAACTCTCTCGACAGATCGTCACCGCACTTCTCGCCAAGGTCCCCGAGCTCGACCCCAAGGAAATCGAAGACATCCACTGGGGAATCGGCCAGCCCGGCGGCCAGGGCGGCTACAACATCGCCCGCGTGCTCGGCGTCGAACTCGGCTTCGATCACATCCCCGGTGTCACCGTGAACCGCTACTGCTCGTCGTCGTTGCAGACCACCCGCATGGCCCTGCACGCCATCAAGGCCGGCGAGGGTGATGTGTTCATCTCCGGTGGCGTCGAGAGCGTGTCGAGCTTCGCCATCTCCGGCGGCGCCGACGGTGCTCCCGATTCCAAGAACCCGCTGTTCGACGAGGCGCTGGCCCGCACCGAACGCTCCGCCGAGGGCGGCGCTCCCGCGTGGCACGATCCCCGAGAAGACGGCCTGATCCCCGACGTGTACATCGCGATGGGTCAGACCGCCGAGAACGTCGCGAGCTTCACCGGCATCTCGCGTGAAGACCAGGACCACTGGGGCGTGCGCAGCCAGAACCGCGCAGAGGAGGCCATCAAGGCCGGATTCTTCGAGCGCGAGATCGACCCGATCACGCTGGCCGACGGCACCGTCGTCAGCACCGACGACGGCCCCCGACCGGGCACGACCTACGAGAAGATCTCGCAGCTCAAGCCCGTCTTCCGCCCCGACGGCACCATCACCGCCGGCAACGCCTGCCCGCTGAACGACGGCGCGGCCGCGCTGGTCATCATGAGCGACACCAAGGCCAAGGAACTCGGCCTGACCCCGCTCGCGCGCGTCGTCGCCACCGCGGCGACCGGACTCTCACCCGAGATCATGGGCCTCGGGCCCATCGAGGCCGTCCGCAAGGTGCTTCGCGTCGCGGGTAAGTCGATCTCCGACATCGACCTGTTCGAGATCAACGAGGCATTCGCCGTGCAGGTCATCGGTTCGGCAAACGAGCTCGGCATCGACCACGACAAGCTGAACGTGTCCGGCGGCGCCATCGCTCTCGGCCATCCGTTCGGCATGACCGGTGCGCGTATCACCACCACGCTGCTCAACAACCTGCAGACCTACGACAAGACATTCGGCATCGAGACGATGTGCGTCGGCGGTGGCCAGGGCATGGCGATGGTGCTCGAGCGCCTGAGCTGACCCGACCCCCTCAGATACACCGCGGCCCCACACTCACGAAGGCGGTTTCAAGGGGTCGTCGCAACACTGCTGTTAGTTGGTGGTGATTAGATCACGCAAACGCTCGGCTGGGATACCCCCTGTCTCTTAT
>NZ_LZMO01000203.1:0-6445 GCF_001665715.1 Gordonia sp. 852002-10350_SCH5691597 | reverse complement strand
TCGCCCGGTTGTGTATCGAACACGACGTCGTCGCGGTCACCGACGAGGTCTACGAACACCTGCTGTTCGACGGGCGCACCCACACCCCGTTGGCCACGCTGCCGGGCATGCGTGAGCGCACGCTCCGGATCTCCAGTGCGGCAAAGACATTCAACTGCACCGGCTGGAAGGTCGGGTGGATCAGCGGACCCGCCGAACTGGTCGCAGCGGCGCGTGCGGCGAAGCAGTTCATGACCTACGTCGGCTCGGGACCCTTCCAGCCCGCCGTCGCCTTCGCCCTGGACAACGAGATGGACTGGGTGCGCACGTCTGCGGCAGAGCTCGAGGCCAAGCGCGACCTGCTCACCTCCGCGCTCGTCGACTCCGGGTTCGACGTCCATCGCAGCGAGGCAACCTATTTCGCCTGCGCCGACCCGCGGCCTCTCGGATACGACGACGGCGTCGAGTTCTGCCGGACGCTACCCGAGCGGATCGGTGTCGCGGCGGTGCCGGTTAGCGTCTTCGCCGACGACAAGGAGCCGTGGAAACACATGGTGCGCTTCGCATTCTCCAAACGCGACGACGTCATCGCCGAGGCCGCGCGGCGGCTGCGGACACTCTGACTCCTCGCCCTACTGACCGTCACCTACAGGCGCACGACCATCTTTCCGACGTTCGCGCCGCGCATCATGTCGAGGAAGGCATCGACCGCGTGGTCGATGCCGTCTACGACCGTCTCGTCATAAACCACCTCGCCCGACGCCAGCCAGTCGGACATCTTCGCGGTGAACTCGGGCGCCTTGTCGAAGTGGTGACCCACGGTGAAACCACGCAGAGTCAGTCCCCGCGTGATGATGTTGGACATGTTGTCGGGTCCGGGAATCCGCTCGGTGGAGTTGTAGGCGACGATCGCGCCACACAGCGCCGCACGCCCACCGTCGTTGAAGACGTCGAGCGCCGCCTCGAGGTGATCGCCGCCGACATTGTCGAAGTAGACGTCGATGCCGTCGGTCGCCGCAGCGCGGAGTTGCTTGCGGATGGGTGCGTCCTTGTAGTTGAGCGCGACGTCGAATCCGTAACGCCCGGTGAGCAACTCGACCTTCTCGGCGCTCCCGGCCGATCCGATGACCGCCTTGGCGCCGAGTAGTCGGGCGATCTGTCCCGCCGCGGTCCCCACGGCGCCCGCCGCGCCGGAGATGAACACGACGTCGCCCTGCTTCATCTCCGCGATCTCGGTCAAGCCCACGTAGGCGGTCAGCCCCGTCATGCCGAGCACACCGAGGTAGACCGACGAGTCGAACGCCTTGTCGCCGTTGGCATCTGTGGGCGGCTCCGGTAACACCGTGAACGCCTTCGCCGGGCCCTGCGCCACATCGCGCCAACCGAGCTGGTGCAGCACCAACGCGCCGACCGGCACGTCGTCGGAACGCGACTCGACGACCCGCCCGACCGCACCCCCCGTCATCGTCTCGTCGAGCTTGAAGGGCGGGACGTAACTGCGGGTGTCGATCATGCGTCCGCGCATGTACGGGTCGACGGAGACGAACTCGTTTGCCACGCGGACCTCGCCCGGCGCGAGGTCGTCGAGAGTCACCTGCACCGTGCGAAAGTCGGAGTCCTTCGGCCAGCCGACCGGGCGATTCACCAATTGGATCTGCGTGCTCGTTGTGCTCATATCTCCACTCTCCTCGTATTTCGGTTACATGAGTTCTGTTGCATGGGTATGGGACCAGACGTTCGGATCATGCGATGAGTGCCGCGGCCAACAGAACGACCGCCACCAGCGGTGTCGCGAGTTGGGTCAGTGCCGCTCGGGCCTTCGTCGGCGACGACAGAAGCAGAACCACGCCGGCAGCGACCATCGAGCCGCAGCCCGCGAAGATCAGCGCAGCACCGACGTCGCGTTGGGTGAAGACGAGCACCGCCCCTACCGTGGCGATCACGGCGAGGAACAGGTTGTAGAAGCCCTGGTTGAAGGCCATGTCACGAGTGTTGGCGGCCTCGTCGGCCGAGAGTCCGAAGGTGCGCCTGGTGGCCGGCGCCGTCCATCGCAGCGACTCCATGACGAAGATGTAGCAGTGCAGCGCGACGGCCACACCCACGAATACGACTGCGGCCACGATCATCCGACTCTCCCTGCCTCCGATTGTGCACTGGTCGTTACACTATAAGCATAGTAGAATGGTTGTTGCAATAAATTCTCGAACGAGGAGACAGCCGTGGGCCGCACCGCCACCTTCGACAGAGCTGAGCTCGTCGGCGTCGCACGCGATCTGTTCTGGCGACGCGGCTTCGGAGAGGTGTCGGTGACCGACATCGAGAAGGCGACCAGGGTGGGACGGTCGAGCATCTACCACGCCTTCGGAAGCATGCGCGGACTGTTCGACGCCGCAGTCGAGGACTACCTGGACGCCGTCGTCCGACCGCGCCTGGCCGGCCTCGTCGCCGACGACGTCTCCCCCGATGCGCTCATCGACTACCTCGCGGGTCTCCGCGACGCCATTCTCACGATCGCGCAGACGGGCGGCGCTCCGGCGGGATGTCTGATCCTCACCGCGTCGGCCACACCGATCGGCTCCGACGAGACTGTGCACGCCGTCATCGAGAGTTATCGCGCCGAACTCGCGTCCGCGGTTCTCCGCGGCGTGCGGGCTCTGCTCCCAGATGCGACACCGAGCGTCGTCGACCATCACACGCGGCTGACCGTGGCCGCGATCATCGCAGCACAATGCCTGGCCCGCATCGACACGGCCGAGGCCGCGCGCACGCTCGACGCGGCAGCCGAGGCGCTGAACGCCGCCGCAGCGCTAGAGGGGTAGCCCCGCCTCCAGGAGGTCGATCGCCTCGAGAAGCGTGTCGAGGAACCTGCCGTCGCGGGGATCGTCGATCCCGTTGGCGATGTGGAACATCATCCCGCCCACCGCCGCGATGAACACCCGCAACCGGCTGCTGTCCCGGTCGACACCGAGGTAGTCGGCGATGAAGTCTGCGGCCTCGGAGATCGCGCGGTCGGATTCGACCTGGTTGACCACCAGCAGCGCCGGCTCGGACTGGATGAGTTTCATCCGCGCCGGGTCCGAGGCCCAGTCGTCGGCGAGAACCAGGCCGACGAGTCTGCGCACGATCTCGCGCAGGAGATCGAATCGTCCGAGCCCGGGCGGGATCGATGTGAGCGCCTCCTGCCACACGTCGTCGAGGTCGTCGTTGATGACGACCTGTTCCTTCGATTGGAAGTAGCGGAAGAAGGTGGTGTGGGAGACGTCGGCAGCCTCGGCGATCTGCGCAACGGTCGTCTGTGCGTACCACTGGGCGTCGAACAGTTCCATCGCCGCCGCGCGGATTGCCGCCCTGGTGCGACGTTTGTGCTTCTCGCGCAACCCGATCGGGCGTACGGGGGCGTCGGGCGCATGCGAGACCGAGGCGGGCGCGGTAGCCATCGCTGCCGTACTCGTCGCCTCGGTCATCGCACTGCTCTCCCTATCTACTCTTTATCCAGTCCGCTCAACTCGACGCCGCGGCGGCGACCTCGCGGGTTTCGTCGACGCTCGCCTGCGGGATACCGCGGTCGCGCACCTTCTCGCCCTCGATGTCGAGATTGGGAACCAGCTTGTCCAGCCATCGTGGCAGACCCCACGCCCGATCGCCCAGCAATGCGATGACAGCGGGCACCACGATCATCCGGATGATGAAGGCGTCGAACAGCACGGCAATCGCGAGCGAGAAGCCGAGCATCTTGGCCGTCGTGTCCGGGGAGAGCATGAACGCCGCGAACACGCTGATCATGATGATCGCCGCCGATGTGACGATACGCGCGCCATGCCGGTAGCCGGCGATGATCGCCTCCTTCGCGGTCATGCCGTGGATGTACTCCTCGCGTATTCGCGTCACCAGGAACACCTGGTAATCCATCGCGAGGCCGAACACCACGCCGATCAGGAAGATCGGCAGGAACGACAGGATCGGCTTGGTGTTGTCGATCAGACCGAACCAGCCCTCCTGGAAGATCGCGACAGTCACGCCGAACGTCGCGAGGACCGAGAAGATGAAGCCAATCGTTCCGATCAGTGGCACCCAGATCGACCGGAACACCGCGATCATGATCAGGAACGCCAACCCGACCACCACGATCAGATACGGGATCAACGCCTTGTCGAGTTTGGCCGAGAGGTCGGACATGATGGCCGTCTGACCACCGACGTGCAGTTCCGACCCTGCTCGCTGCGCCTCGGGACTGAAGTCGCGGATCTGCTCCATGAGGTCGTGCGTCGCCTGATCCGACGGCGCACTCTTGGGCGTCACCGAGATCAGCGCGGCGGTTGCTCCGACGTTCGGCTGCGGTGTGCCGTTGCCCAGCCAGGTCATCGTCGACGCGTTGGCGACGTCGGGCAGCGTCTTGATGTGCGCGACGGTCTCGGTGGCCGCCTTCTCGACCGTGCCGTTCTCGGAGTGCAGCACGACGAGCAGCGGGCCGTTGATGCCCTCGCCGAAGCCGCGCTGCAGCAGTGCCTGTGCGGGAGCCTCGTCGTCGCTGGAGAGCGAGAGCCCCAGTTGCAGCTTGCCGACCGGGATCGCCGCGAGTACCAGCACCGCGAGACCCGCGACAATGAACGGGATGGGTCGCCGAACCACCATGCGGCCGAAGCGAACTCCGTTGGTGTCGGCGGTGTCGGATTCTTCTGCGTGCTTGATCCACGGGATACGTGGGGTGAACGCGAAACGTCCGACGGCACCGAGCAGCGCGGGGATCAGGGTGAGCGCGGCGATCACTGCCATGAACACCGCGACGGCGGCGCCCGCACCCATCTGGGTGATCAGCGGGATTCCGACCACCATCAGCGCGACGACCGCGATGATCACGGTCAGCCCGGCGAAGACCACAGCGGAGCCGGCCGTACCGACCGCTCGACCCGCGGCGTCGGCTCTGTCACCGCCGCGCTTCACCTCGCCGCGATAGCGGGAGACGATGAACAGGGCGTAGTCGATCGACACGGCGATGCCGAGCATGGTGACGATCGCGGTGGCGGTCTCGTTGACCGTGATGACCTCGGCACTCAGCCGCAGCAGCATGATGGTGATCATCACGCCCATCAGGCCGGTGATCAGCGGGATGAACGCGGCGACGAGCGCTCCGAAGGCGACGATCATCACCACGAAGGCGACGGCGAAGCCGATCAACTCGGCCTTACCGCCTGCCTCCATCACGCTCATCAGCGAGCCCGTGGCCTCGACCTGCAGACCGTTGCCCCGATGCTTCTCGAGGATGTCGGTCAGCTGCTTCTTGTTCTCGACGGTGAGGTCGGTCAGCTCGATGTTCTGCCGCACCTGGATCAAACCGACCTTGCCGCCGTCACCGAGGACCGAGGACGCGAGCTCGGGTTTGGCCGTGGCGACGGTGACCGGGTTCAGAACCGTTGCCTTGTCGGTCAGGTCGGGCAAGGTGTGCAGGTCGGCGACGAGTGCGTCGATCTGTGCGGAATGGGCGGCCAGCCCATCGTCCGCGGCAACGAGGACGCTCGTCGAGGCCTGCGATTGCTGCTTCATCGCCTCGGGGAAATACTCCTCGACCTGCGAGGTCGCAGTTCCGGAGTCGGTTCCGGGGAGTTCGAAGTCTTTCGCGAACTTGGGGTTCAACGCCCCCACGAGTCCGATGAGCAGCGCGGCGATGACCACCCAGGCCCCGATCACCCACCACTTGTGGCGGAACGAGAACCGTCCCACCCGAAACAACAACGACGCCATCTGTGTGCACTCCCTCGAGAAGACTCGGACATTCCGGCAGCAACTAAGAAGTGTTAGTTGCTAACACTTGTGCTCCGGTATACCGATGGGCGACGTCGGTGTGCCACCTCCGAGCCGCGATTGTGAGCGACGTCCCACGCGGCCCCTTCCACCCGCTTTGCGAACGCATGTTCGATATCGGTGTAGGCTGACGTCCATGAGCGCAGGAGTCCAGGGATCGATCTTCGACCTCGACGCCGAGTCACCACGGCTGCGCGATCTCGGATCGCACGTCGAACGTCGGGTCCTGAACAACGGCGCGTGGGTCGATCTGCGGCCCGGATGGATCGCGGGCAGCACCGACCTGTTCGACGCTCTGCGCGACGACGTTCCGTGGCGGGCCGAGCGTCGTCGGATGTACGACAGGGTTGTCGACGTCCCGCGGCTGGTCTGCAATTACCGCGCGAGTGACGAACTCCCCGACCCGTTGCTCGTCGACGCGCGAGCGGCCCTGACAGCGCATTACCGCGACGAGTTACCCGAGGGCTTCGCGACAGCGGGCCTCTGCCTGTATCGCGATGGATCGGATTCGGTTGCGTGGCACGGCGACCGGTTCGGTCGCGGCGCCACCCACGACACGATGGTCGCGATCGTCTCCCTCGGCTCACCGCGCCCGCTGGCTCTACGGCCGCGCGGCGGCGGAGCGTCGTTGAAATTCACGTTGTCGGCGGGCGATCTGTTGGTGATG
>NZ_LZMO01000202.1:0-26824 GCF_001665715.1 Gordonia sp. 852002-10350_SCH5691597 | reverse complement strand
GTTGCCCAAGGTCGCAGATATCTGATTTTTTTTGCGCGGCTCGTGGCTTCGTCTTTTGCACGGCTCGTGGCTGCGCCCTGTGCCCCGTTCTTCCTCCTCATCGCATCGTCGCTTCGCTCCTCGCTCTTCGTCGTGCAGAACGGGGCGGCGCATCCACGAGCCGACGCTGCCGCATCGTCGCTTCGCTCCTCGCTCTTCGTCGTGCAGAACGGGGCGGCGCAGCCACGAGCCGTGCAAAAGACGAAGCCACGAGCCGCGCAAAAAAAATCAGATATCTGCGACCTTGGCGATCAGCCACGAGTCGCCCTGCTTCTCCATGTTCACTTGGTAGCGCGGGGTGAGGCTCTGCGTCGGTACGCCGTTCTGGGTGCCGGACAGGACCATGTTGACCACGATGACGGCTCGTGAATCGTCGCCGCTGCCGGTGAGTTCACGAACGCCGATCGCGTCGATCTGGCAGTCGGTGGTGGCTTTGGCCTGCTCCATGACCTGTTTGAGCGGCGCGACCTGCTTGTTGAACTGTGCAAGCGCTTCCCCGGTCAGGCCGGCTCTCGCCTTGTTCGACCATTCGTCGAACTTCGTTCCGTTCGCGGAGTTGGCCGTGCAGACCTTGGTTTGTGCCTGTGACACCAGCTCGGTGGTGGCGGCCTGGTCGACGAATGCCTTGTTGGGGCCGATCGTCGCGCCCGGGTGCAGCGCCAGCACGATTGCGGCGATCACCAGGACGCCGGTGATGACTCCGAGGACCGTCAGCGTGCGACGGCTCAGCCTCAGAAGCGATGTCGGCGACCCGACCCGACGCTTCTTCGAATCCTGATCCGACGACGCCTCTGTCGTCGAAGTCTTCGACGAGGTGTTGGGTTTGATGGTCGACACGCGTGCGACACGTCGAGTCTTTGCGGTCGGCCGGGCCTCCGCGGCACCCGCGTCGGACTTCGTGAGCGATAGGCCACCGCCCGCGGTGGTCTCGGCGGCGTCGGTGCTGTCAGCGGCCTCGGTGGAGTCGGCCTCGGTGGAGTCGGCGACGGGTTCTGCAGTGTCGGCGGCCTCGGCGACGGGTTCTGCGGTCCCCTCGACGCTGTCCTGAGTGCCTTCGAGGCTGTCCTCGGCACCGTCGGCAGTGACAGCCGCGTCAGCGGTGCCCTGCCCGGCGCCGTCAGCACTCTCGGCGCTGCTGTCGGCACTCTCGGCGGAAACGTCCTTGACCGGCGAGCTTTCTGTGGCCTCAGGAGTCCCCGCGGTCGCAGAGCTCTCCGTGGTCGCAGGGCTCTCCGTGGTCTCAGGGCTCTCCGTGATCTCAGGACTCTCGGTCGTTTCGGGCGTCTGCGGCTCGCCGGCGGCCGAGGTACGGCCACGGCCTGCGACGCGCGGCCGGTAGGCGGAGGGTCGACGGGACGGGCCGTTACCCGACTTGCGCGGTGGACGTACCATCAGTTCCCCCCTCCCTGTTGCTCACTGGGTTGCTGGCCGGACTGCTGACTCCCAGAGCCGGACTGTCCCGGGTCATCGACGCTGATCCCATCGAGCGGAGAGATGTTCGACGCCTTCCAGGTGCCGTCCGTCTTGGTCATGCTGACCGAGAAGCCCATCGTCTGGGTGACGCCCGCCTCGTTCTCGCGCTTGGCCGTGGCGTCGACGTAGATCAGCACCTTGGCAGTGCCTGCGTCGGCATTGACCTCAGTCGGGGCTGAGCGCTTGAGCCGCGACGTCAGCGTCGCAGCCTGTGGCCCGGCCTGCGTGATCTGCTGATTGAGCGTCGTCACGTCCTGCGCCGTGATCTGCTCCTTGGCCTTGCCGGTCAACGAGCTGTCGACGCGACGCTTCCAGTCGGCGGTGTTCTTGGGGTCGACGGTCGTGACGTTGATGATCGCCTGCTCGGCACCCGACACCGCCTCATCGCGCGCGGTCTGGATCGGCTTCTCGACGAAGTACACCTCGTAGGCGCGGTAGCCGAAGAAGGCAACGCACGCTGCGGCGATAAGCACCGCGACGATAGCGAGCACACCGACGAGCGGGTGACTACGCCACGTGCTGTCGTTGGCATTCGTCGGCTCCGACGCCTTTGTCGGATCAGTCATGGTGGTCATCGCGCGTCACTGTATCGAGCACACCTGAGAGAGAGCCAATTCGATCGACGCACATCGTCGACGACGCGGCGCTCTCCCAGGTCAGCCACCGAATCCGTCGGTTCCGAACCCGCCCGGCTTGACCGGACGGACGCCCATCATTGCCGCCAGCTGCGTGGCCAACGGGGTCAGATTCAACTTGTCCGGATCCTTCTTCGGGGTCGAATCCCAGGGCTGGGTGATATTCGGGTTCGCGTACTCCACGCGCTTGGCGCTGCGCACACCGGTCGGATTTCCGAACGGGACGTCGCAGGAGGCCTGCGTGTTGAACGGGAACTCGTCGTAGCGGATATCGAATTTCGGGTCCTTCTTACGGATCTGGTCGATCATGGCGTCGGTCGACTCATAGCCACGCGTACACGCCGCCGGGTTATTGGTCTCGAGCACGATGCCGAAGTGGATCTGTCCATCGCCGGGCGCAGGTGAATGGCTACCCGCCGACAGCGCCGACAGCATCGCGAACGTTCCGTTCGTCATGTAGCTGGCGGGCTGGATCGTGCGTGCAACCTCGGAGAGCTGACCGACGACCTTCCCGATGTCGCCGCCGTTCTTCTGGATGAGATTCGAGATCTGCGTCGCCGACGTCGTTCCGGTGGTGAGCAATCGCCTCAGGTCCGGGTCGGACGCCGCGAGCGTCGCGGTGACCAGGTCGAGGCTGCGCGACCACGCGAGGATCTGATCGGACTGCTCGGCTTGCGTCGCCAGCACGACGTTGGCGTTGTTGATCAGCGAGATCGTCTGGTCGAGATTGTCGACACCTGCGCGCGAGAGCTTGCCAAGTGAGTCGACGAGCCGCGTCAGGTTCTCGGACTGTCCGTTGAACGCCTTGCCGAGCTCGGTGATGACCGTGTGCAGGTCGTCGATCGGGATCGACTGTGTGAAGTCGATCGCCGACGACACGACGTCTTCGAGTGGCGGCGGAACCGACGACCGAGTGATCGTCGAGTTGTCGGCGAGGTAGGGCGAGCCCGTCGACTGCGGCTGCAGGTCGACATACTGCTCACCGATCGCCGAACGGTTCGCGACCACCGCGACCGAATCCGCCGGGATCTGTGGCGAGTTCGAGTCGATGACGAGTGCGACGTTCACTCCGGTCTTGGTCAGCTCGAGCTTGCCCACACGACCGACCGGGATGCCCATGTAGGTCACCTCGGCATTGGTGAAGATGCCGCCTGAATCTTTCAGCGACGCCGTCACCGTGTACGTGCCGATTCCGACCGTCTTGTCGAGTCGTGCGTACTTGGCGCCGACAAAGGCGATCGCGACCAGGCCGACGACCACGAACAAGATGAGCTGAATCTTCGCGAGTCTGCTGATCATCTATCCGACCCCCAGGAGTTTCAGCGGACCATCGATGAACCTCTGGTCACTCGACGCCGGCGCCGGGAAGTTGGCGGGTTTGGCCGCCGACGCTCCACTGCCGCGCGGGACCGTCGCCGATGCCGGATAGCGGCCACCCGACGGTGGTGTGTTCGGACCCGGTGTCGCATTGGCGGCAGGCGGCAACAACGTGATGGTCGGCCATCCGTAGCGCGGGCCGTTTCCGTTGATGTACGGGTTGCTCTGATTCACCGGAACGTCGTGGCGCTGCGGGGGCGAGTACTTCGGCGTCCCCTGACCGACGCCCAGCGCCTCGAGCTGATTCAGCAGACGCAGGTCGAGCGTCATGAACAGGTTCGTCGAATCGCCCTGCACCGCAGGCAACAACGAGTCCGGGAACGGGTGCGTCAGCATCAACGGTGCTGCGGTGATCAGGTCCGGCGCCGCCTTCGCGAGCTCGGTGAGCACGGGACGCAGCGCCTTCAGATCGGTGATCAACGCATCGTGCGATCGTCCGAGAACGTCGGTGCCGACCTGTCCGAGCTTGTCGAGCTTGGTCAGCAGGTCGACGAACTGCGGACGCTGCTCCTCGAGCACCGCCACACCTGCAGGCAGTTCCTTGAGGATGCGGTCGATCTGCGTCGTCTGCGCAGCGGCCCTGTCCGACAACCTGTCGAGGCCGTCGATCGCCGCGAGAATCGAGTCGCGCTGGCGATTGAGACCTGCCACGAGTGAACTGGCGTTGCCGATCAGGTCGTGCACCTTGTCGGCACGACCGTCGAGCGCCTTGTTGAGCTCGGTCACGATCGGTTCGAGCTGGTTGATCCCACCACCGTTGAGCAGCATCGACAGCGCACCGAGTACCTGCTCGATATCGGTTGCGGTACGCGTGCGATCCAGCGGGATCGCCGTCGACTGGTCCTGGCGTGGCAACGAGGCACTGTTCGCAGGCTCTGTCAGCGCGACGAACTTCTCGCCGAGCAGTGACGTCTGCTGCACTGCTGCACCAGCCTGATCGGACAGATCGATGTCGTTCTTCACCTTGACGGTGACCAGCGCGAACCACTCGTTCTTCGGGATCTCGACACTGGTCACACGTCCGACGGGGATGCCGTCACGCTTGACCACCGACTGCGGAACCAGATCGAGAATGTTCGAGAACTGGATCTTGTAGGTGCGCGGGTTGTCGCCGACGTCGACGCCGCCGGGCAGCGGAATCGACTGGATTCCATTCGACCCGCAACCTGCGACCGTCAGCATCGCGGTCAGGACCACCACCGCGGCGATGACCCCACGCCACGCGCGCGGAACGAACCGACTGAGATGCCGAGTCATCAGTTACCTCCCGACCGTGGTGTGGCCGACGGCTTCGCCGATGCCGGCGTCTTGGTCGCCGGGCCCGGGTTCGCCTGCGGGTCGGGTGTCCCGGGAACAGTTCCCGGGACCGGGTACTTCTGCAGCTTGTTGTTGCTCATGATGCCGAACGGCAACACCGGCAGGATCGGGGTGAGCACGTTGTTGGTGATCTGCTTACCGATCGTCTTGCACTGGTTGATGAACGGCTTGAGCGTGTCGCTGAACTGATCTGCCGCGGGATTACCCGGAAGCAGCGCACCGAGGTCGAGGAACTGGCAGGTCGCCTGTGTCGGGTCCTGCAGGTCAGGCAGCGTCAGTCGCATGGCGATCGTGCCCGACTCCGCGTCGTACGCGTTGATCAGGTTGTTGATCGTCAGCGGCAGCACGGTCAGCGTCTCCTTGAGACTCTGTTGAGTGTTGACGAGCGCCTGGGTCGTCGGCTTGAGATCGTTGACGGTCTGGCCGATCTGCTCGCGATTGTCAGCGACGAACGTCGCGACGTCGCCGAGTGCGATCGACAGTTTGTTCAGCGCGGCCGACAGTTGCTGACGCTCCCCCGCGAGGAACGTGTTGAACGACGCCATCTGGTTGTTGAACTGGCGCACCTGGGAGTCGTTCTCCTTCAACGCTCCGACGAACACGTCGAGATTGTTGACGGTGTCGACGATGTTGCCGCGCGAGTCCGACAGGGTCGTCGTCGCCTTGGACAGATTCTCGATGGCATCGCCGAGCTTGGCGCCGTTGCCCTCGAGGTTCTGCGCGCCGACCGCGACGAGGTCGCTGACCGCGCCGTCCTTGTTGGCACCGTTGGGACCCAACGCCTTCGACAGCTTTTCGACGCTCTCGTAGATCTTGTCGACCTCGACGGGAACCATCGTCTGCTTCTCGGTCAGCGTGATGTTTCGCGGCGCCTTCGGGCCACCCGAATAGGCGGGTGTCAGCTGCACGTAACGGTCGGCGACCACTGACGGGATCACCTGAACCGCACGCACATCGGCGGGGAGGTCGACGCCGCGGTTGACGGTCATCGTCACCTTGACGGTCTGGCCGTCGGGGGTGACCGAGTCGACCTTGCCGACGGGCACGCCGAGAACCCGGACGTCGGAACCCTTGTAGATACCGACGGTCCGCGCGAACGTCGCGTTGATCTTGGTGGTCCCCATCGAGCTGAAGACCCACCACAGCGCGCCGGCGACAATCAGCGCGAGAATCAACCCGAGCACGATGATCACGATGTGGCGTGGGGTGAACCAACGTCCGGGACCGGAGGTCTTGGACAGATCCGGGGTGGTCATCCGGTTGCCTCCGTTCCACCGTTGTTCTGGTTCGCCTGCTTGTTGGGCAGGCGCGTCGTGTTCTGCTGCGGCAGTGCAGGCGGCAGGAGGTTGGTCACCACGGACTCGAACCACCGACCGTTGCCGAGCACGTTCGCATAGAGCCGATAGAACGGCGCCATGTACGTGATCGTGTCCTGAAGGTTCTTGTTCTGCTCCTTGAGCAGATCGTTGACGCCCTTCAGCGAGTCGAGCGCCGGGCCGATCTGAGCCTCGTTGTCCCGAACGATCCCGCTCAGCGAATCACTCAGTGCCGTCGTCGTTTTCAGCAACGCCGAGATGTTCTTCTGGCGGTTGTTGAGCTCGTCGAGCAACTGGCCTGCACCCGCGATCAGCTTCACGAACTCCTGGTTGCGGTCAGCGAGAATCTTCGACGTGCTCTTGGTCGCTTCGAGAAGCTTCTGCACCTCTTGGTCGCGGCTGGCGATCGTCTGCGACAGACGCGTGACGCCCTCGAGCGCAGGTCCGACATCGCCCGACGTTCCGGAGAACGTGTCGGAGATCGCCTTCATCGACGTCGCGAGCTGATCGGTGTTCAAGGTCTCGACCGAGTCTGCGGCGTCGGAGAACGCCTCGATCACGTCGTAGGGCGACACCGTATCGGTGAGCGCGACACTCGGGTCGGCGATCTTGCTACCACGGGGATTGAGCGACAGATACTTCTGCCCCAGCACCGTCTTGATCTGGATCGACGCCTGCGTCTGATCGCCGATCCACGTGTTGGTCACGCGGAACTTCACGTCGACGCGGTTGCCGTCGAGCGCGACGTCGCTGACCTCACCGACCTTCACGCCCGCGACGCGCACCTCGGCGCCCTTGCGCAGCCCGGCGGCCTCGGTGAACTTGGCCGTGTACTGGGCACCCGCACCGACGAGCGGCAACGAGGTCAGGTAGAACGCCGACACCGCCATCATGAGCAGGATCAGGATACCGATCGCACCGATACTGACGGGGCTGCGATGCCCACCGAATCGCTTGTGCCCCGGCTTCTTCTGGGCTGTTCCGTCTGCCATGCTCACCCCCCTGGCTGGTTGTCTTTCCAGCAACGGCTTGCCGCGCTGGTGTAAAGGACGTGGTTGATGTACGGAAGCGGGACGAGCGGCTGCGTCAGCAGCGTCGACTTGCCGTTTCCTGCGACGACGTCGATTCCGCACAGATAGAACTGGAACCAGGAACCGAATGTCGCCGCACGGCCGATCTTCTGGAGCTTGATCGGCAGGTTGGTCAGGATCTGCGCGACGTCGTCGCGACGCTTGTTGACCTGGTCGGCCACCTGCTTGAGGCCGGCGATGTCGCCCTGGATGGACGGCCGCGTCGACGTGAGGATCGACGCCGTGACCGCTGTCAGGTTGGAGACCGACGTGATCGCCGAACCGACCGAACCGCGTTGTGCGGCAAGGCCCGTCACCAACTGCTCGGTGTTGTCGAGGAGCGCGGTGAACTGCTCGTCGTTCCGGTTGACCGTGTCGAGGACCTTGGTCAGGTTGGTGATCAGGTCGCCGATCACGGCGTCCTTGTCGGCGATCGAGTTGGTCAGATCGGCGGTATCGCTGATCAGACTCGACACGTTGCTCGACTCACCCTGGAAGACCTTGATGATCTCGTCGGAGAGCTTGTTCACGTCTTCGGGCTGAAGCTGGCGGAACAGCGGCTTGAAGCCGTTGAACAGCTGCGTCAGGTTGACCGCGGGATGCGTGTTGTTCTCGTTCGGGTTCGCACCGAAGGTGTGGCCGGGGTTCACGGTCTGCGACGCATCGCCCGCACCCTTCTCGACCGAGAGGTAACGCAGACCCGTGAGGTTGCGGTACTTGATGTAGATCTGCGCACCCTCGGGCAGCTGGCGGTCGACGTTGAACGAGACCTGCGCCCGGTTCTTGTCGTAGACCTCGACGTTGCTGACCTGACCCACACGCACACCGGCTATGCGCACGTCGTCGCCCTTGTTGAGCATCGACGCGTCGGTGAACACGGCCTTGTAGTCGTTGTCTGCCCCACCACCGATGTTGGCGATGGTCAGCGCGAGCAACGCAGTCGCGACCACGGTGACCACCGCGAAGACGATCAGTTTGGTCAACGGCCCCACAATGGACTTCATTTGATGTGCACCTGCGCTCCCTGCAGTGGCGCAGCACCGATCATGGTGGTCCAGGTGGGCACGTCGTCGGGTTCGGTCCCGCTGGCCGCGCCGTAGATCACCTTCAGCTGCGCCCGGTAGGTCGGATCGTCGAACGAGTTCTCGCGGATTGTCCCGACAGGCGTCTTCGTGAACTGCGGTTGCGGCAGCTTCTGGACGGTCGTCGGGCCGGGGTTGCGTGACGGCGGCTGGTACGAGCCGTCGGCGAGGCTACCGCCGGGGTACTGCGGGAACGGGCGGCCGTTGGTCGGCGGGTCGTAGCAGACAGCCGGGGCATCCTGGTCGAAGAACCTTGGCTCGTCCTGGTTGGGCAGATAGCGACCGCGCGGATTGACGAACTGCAGATTCACGCGCACACCGGGGTTCTTGGTGCCCTTTCCGACGATCTTCTCCGATTCCGGGATCAGCGTCGCGAAGTTGTGGAAGGCGCAGACGAACGTCGGCGACTGCTTGGCGAGTCCGGTCAGGAACGGCTCCGAGTCGGTGACGAGATCGACGAGGTTGTTGCCGTTCTGCTGCAACCAGTTGGTCGTGTCGGTCGACGCGGTCCCGAGCGTTGCGATCAACGTCCGCAGATCGCCCTGACGGTCGACGATCGTCTTGTTGGTCGTGCGGAAGTTGTCGAGTGCGTCGATGACGTCGGGCAACGCCGTCGAGTAGGTCTTCGAGAACGACGCGAGGCCCTGCAACGTGCCCTCGAGCGAATTGAGATTCTTCGGTGTCGACAGGCGACCGAAGATGGTGTTGAGCTCTTCGAGCGTCGTACCGATCTGCTCACCGCGACCCGAAAGCGCCTGCGACAACGCGGTCAGGGTCACGTTGAGGTCCTGCGGCGGGATCGCGTCGAGGACGGGCAGCAGACGGTCGAGGAGATCCTGGACCTCTTTCGCGTTGCCGCTCGTGTCGGTCTGGATCGTCGCGCCGTTAGCCAGCGTCGGACCCGACGCCTGCTCGGGCACCTGAAGTGCGACGTAGCGCTCGCCGAACAGCGTTTTGGGCAGGATGCGTGCGGTGGTGTCGGCAGGCAGTTGCGCGGCCATCTCGGGCTTGAGGCCGAGCGTCACGTTGACCGTGCCATTGCCTGCGGGTTCGACGTCGCGCACCTCGCCGACGAGAACGCCGCGCGCTTTCACGTCAGCATTCGACGGTAGCGCATTACCCACCGAGTCGGTCTTCAGCGTGACGTCGGTGAACGTCGTGAAGTCCTTGTTGAATTTCATGATCGTGAGCGTGAAGAACAGTGCGACCACGATGAAGAACACCAGTCCCAGCAACCGGCGACGAATCACTGTCATCGCCTAGCCCCCCACTCTCACAGTCGTCGTCGTCCCCCAGATGGCGAGGCCGAGAAAGAAGTCGAGCACGGCGATCAGGACCAATGCCGCTCGAACAGCGTGTCCGACGGCCACGCCGACACCCGCGGGGCCACCACTTGCGTAGTAGCCGTAATAGCAGTGCACGAGAATGATCACGAACGCAAAGACAAGCACCTTACCGAAAGACCACAGCACGTCTTCCGGTGGTAGGAACAGGTTGAAGTAGTGGTCGTACGAGCCGCCGGACTGTCCGTTGAAGACAGTCGTCACCACTCTGGAGGCGAAATACGCCGACAACAGTCCGAGCACGTAGAGCGGGATGACCGCGATGAAGCCTGCGATCACGCGCGTCGACACCAGGAACGGGATCGACGGCACGGCCATCGACTCCAGCGCGTCGATCTCCTCCGAGATGCGCATGGCTCCGAGCTGGGCGGTGAAACCGCAACCGACCGTCGCCGACAACGCGAGACCCGCGACGAGTGGCGCGACCTCTCGGGTGTTGACGTACGCCGACAAGAAGCCGGTGAGCACCTGCGAGCCGATCTGGTCGAGTGCGGCGTAGCCCTGCAGACCGACCACGACGCCGGTGAACCCCGACATCAACACCATCACGCCGACGGTGCCGCCGATCACGGCGAGACCGCCGGAACCGAACGCCACTTCGGCGAGAATGCGCAGGACCTCGCGCGTGTAATGGACCAGCGTGCGCGGAATCCAGGCGAGCGTGCGTCCGTAGAAGGACATCTGCTCGCCCGCACCGTCGAGCAACTTCAGTGGTTTGCCGAGCTGTTTGCGCGCCTCGTACATGTAGTACTCGGGGCGGCTCTTGGCGATAGTCACTCCACCGGCCATGGTCAGCTCCCCTTCGGCGGGACGATCTGCAGGTAGACCGCAGTGATGATCAGGTTGGCCAGAAACAGCAGCAGGAAGGTGATGACGACGCTCTGGTTGACCGCATCACCGACGCCCTTGGGGCCGCCCTTCGGGGTGAGTCCCTTGTACGACGCGACGACGCCCGCGATCACACCGAAGATGGCAGCTTTGAGAAGTGAGATCCAGAGGTCGGGAAGCTGGGCAAGCGCGCCGAATGACGCCAGGTATGCACCCGGCGTTCCGCCCTGGACGACCACGTTGAAGAAGTAGCCACCCCCGATACCGACGACGGCGACCAGACCGTTGAGCAGGATCGCGACCAGCACCATTGCGAGCACACGAGGTACGACGAGGCGCTGGATGGGATTGATGCCCAGCACCTCCATCGCGTCGATCTCTTCGCGAATGGTCCGCGATCCGAGGTCGGCGGCGACGGCCGAGCCCGCGGCGCCCGCGATCAACAGCGACGTGACCAGCGGCGAGCCCTGCTGGATGACGACCAGCACCGACGCGGCGCCGGTATACGACTCCGCTCCGAGCTGCTTGATCAGCGAACCAGTCTGCAAAGACACGATGGCGCCGAACGGGATCGCGATGAGCGCAGTCGGCAGGATCGTCACGCTTGCGATGAACCATGCCTGCTGGATGAACTCGCGCCACTGGAATGGGCGCACGAAAGTCTGGCGTGCTACATCGACGAAAAGCTGGACGATATTGCCTGTCTGGGCGAGTGCACCTTCACCGGCCCGCGCGATTCTGTCGACGCCACGCGTGGTGGCATTCGTCATACCTATGAGCCCCCGCCGTAGTGACGCCCACCCTCGGGACGTTCCGACTCGATCTGCTGAGTCTTCGCTTCCTCCGGCACAGCCCACTGCTGGGTCTGCGCATCGTCACCGGCGTAATCGTTACCGGCGTAGTCGTTTCCGTACCCACCCTGATTGCGGTCACCGTGATCGATGACGTCGGTGGAGGTGTCGACCATGACGTTCTCGCTGCCTGCCTGGAGGCCACCCTCGGTGTCGGACCATTCGACGCCCTGGGTGGTTGCGGCGTGGGCGCGGGATTCCTCGCGGATCTGGTCTTCCTGCTGCATCGACTCACGGATCGCGCGCTGCGCGTTCTCCGGCAACGACGGCAACAACTCCAACACCCGCTCACGATGCCGAGCGACCGCTTTACGCTCAGGCATCCCCGGATTCGGCTGCACCTGCGGAATGATCTCCGAGAAATCATCCTTCGTACCGCCACCACCAATGCCGGCGGCCTGCATAGCCTCTTCCTGCTTCTGCACCGCCTCGTCCTTCTCCTCCGACATACCGATCGGACCAAACCGATCACCGGAGAGGAACTGCTTGACCACCGGCTGCTCCGAAGTCAACAACTGCTCACGCGGCCCGAACATCACCAACTCCTTCCGGAACAACATGCCGATGTTGTCCGGAATCGTGCGGGCGATGTTGATGTTGTGCGTCACGATCAAGATCGTCGCGTCGATCTGCGCATTGATGTCGATCAGCAACTGTGAGATATAGGCAGTACGCACCGGATCGAGACCCGAGTCCGGCTCATCACACAAAATGATCTGCGGATCGAGCACCAACGCCCGCGCCAACCCGGCACGCTTACGCATACCACCGGAAATCTCACCCGGCAGCTTGTCTTCGGCACCGGCCAAACCGACCAGATCGATCTTCTCCATCACGATCCGCCGGACATCATCTTCCTTCTTCTTCGTGTGCTCACGAAGCGGAAACGCGATGTTGTCGTACAAACTCATCGACCCGAACAGAGCGCCATCCTGGAACAACACCCCGAACAACTTGCGGATCTCATAGAGCTCCTTGGCCGAACACTGCGTGATATCAGTGCCGTCGATCACCACCGAACCCTGCTCAGGATGCAACAGACCGATCAGCGTCTTCAAAAACACCGACTTGCCGGTACCCGACGGTCCCAGCAGCGCAGACACCTCACCCGACGGCAAGGTCAACGTCACATCACGCCAGATGTTCTGAGAACCAAAAGACTTGGTGAGCCCCTCGACGCTGACCTCAACACCCACTACATCCTCCAAGAAACTCGGGTCCCGAAGCGTGGCAGCCAAGGCAAGACATCGGACATAGGCGGCACGAACGCAGGCGGACTCAACTGTGGTTGGGGTCACTCTAGCGGACTGCTCCCCCGTATCCACACCGCCTCTCGGCGGTTCTCAGGTTTGACCAATTACCGGCCGGTAACCTGACTGCCCAAGAGAGTATCCCATGCCACCGACATAACAAAAGTAGGTTGGCGGTCACATTGTGCGGCAACTGTGGGCTACCCGCGGACAGCAACGAGCCCGGGACAGCACAGCTGTCCCGGGCTCGTGTGAAGAGCGTGGCTGAAAGCCTTCGGAGACCGTCTTACTTGACGGAAGTCGACACGCAAGCGCGCTCCGCCAACCTCCGCAGGCTCCGGTTGCCTCCGCTTACTTGACGGAAACCTTGGCGCCGGCCTCTTCGAGCTTGGTCTTGGCAGCCTCAGCGGCCTCCTTGTCGACCTTCTCCAGGATCGGCTTGGGAGCACCCTCGACGAGGTCCTTCGCCTCCTTCAGGCCGAGGCCGGAAACGACCTCACGCACGACCTTGATGACCTGGATCTTCTTGTCGCCGGCACCCTCGAGGATGACGTCGAACTCGTCCTGCTCGGCAGCAGCGTCGGCGCCGGCAGCAGCCGGTGCGCCTGCAGCGGCAACAGCGACCGGTGCGGCCGCGGTGACCTCGAAGACCTCTTCGAACTTCTTCACGAAATCGCTGAGCTCCAGCAGGGTCAGTTCCTTGAACTGATCGATGAGCTCGTCAGCGGTGAGCTTCGCCATGGTGGCGTCCTTCCTGTAAGTCCCCACGCGGGGCATCTTGTCTTGTCAATCCCCGCGCGGGGGAATGCTTGTGTGCTGGCGGATGAGTACCGAGGTACTTATTCGCCTGCGGATTCCTTCTTCTCCTGCAGGGCGGCAGCGAGTCGTGCCACCTGCGACGCCGGCTGATTGAACAGTCCGGCGGCTTTTGCCAAGTTGCCCTTCATGGCACCGGCGAGCTTGGCCAGCAAGACCTCACGGGTCTCAAGGTCGGCGATCGTTTCGATCTCGGCAACGGACAGCGGCTTGCCATCCATGTACCCGCCCTTGATGACCAGAGCCTTGTTGTCCTTGGCGAAGTTCTTGATCGCCTTCGCGGCCACCACCGGCTCACCTTCGATGAAGGCAATCGCGGTCGGGCCGGAGAACAGCTCGTCGAGTCCCTCAACGCCCGCCTCAGCAGCGGCACGCTTCACCAGGGTGTTCTTGGCGACGGAGTAGGTTGCGCCCTCGCCGAGGGAACGTCGCAGATCGGTGATCTGGGTGACGGACAATCCACGGTATTCCGTGACGACCGTCGCCGTTGAGCCCTTGAACTGCTCGGCGATCTCAGCGACTGCTGCGATCTTTTCGGACTTGGCCATACTTCGCCTCCTTCCTCATCACTCGAGTTGGTCAGAGTTCGGACCAGATACCCGCAAGGAGGGGCGAAACAAATAAACGCCCCGGCACGCAGATGGCACGGGGCGTAGTTTCTCGGCGAGGCGCTCCAGGGCGCCCACCACTATTCCTCGTTCTCCCTGCGTGGGCCGCCGACCTCGCGCCTTGCGACGCTGCAGTCGTCCTTCGATCGGAATCGCTCCCGATGACCGACGGTCTCTGGTTGAACCGATACGACGTACACGTGCACGTCACACCGAAGTAATAGGCTACCCGACCATGGGGAATGCATCCAAATCGCCCGCCGGCGCCGTCTCGGATCCCAACGACCGCGCCGCAATCGCGGCCGACTCGATCCTCGGTAGGCATCTTCGACATGCGTGGTGGGTGCCCGGCACACGCATCGCAACGGTCGCATGGCCGCCGAGTCGCCTCCCGCTCGACGTTCTGCGTAGTCGCTTCGGATTCTGGCACTACTGGTGGCACGCCCATCTACTCGACCTCATCGTCGACGCCGCCATCCACCGCCCCGTCGACGACGCACCCTACGACCCCGACCTCGCCGACCTCGCCAACCGCCTCCTGCGCGGCATCCGGCTGCGCAACCTCGGACGGTGGACCAACAACTACTACGACGACATGGCGTGGCTAGGGCTTGCGATCGAGCGCGCCGACCGTCACCTCGACCTCCACCATCCGAAGGCACTGCGCGTCTTGAGCAAGCGCATGTACGACGCCTGGGAGCCTGAACGTGGCGGCGGCATCCCGTGGCGCACCATCGACACCTTCTTCAATGCCCCCGCCAACGGACCCGCGACCATTCTGCTCGCGCGGACGGGGCAGGCCGGGACCCAGCCCGGCAGCCATGCGAAGCGCGCATTGGAGATGTGTGACTGGATGAACGCAACACTCGTCGACCCCGATTCCCACCTCGTCATCGACGGCGTCAAGCCGCGCGACGGCGGGTTCGAGCGCGTCACCGCGATCTACACGTATTGCCAGGGAGTCGTCTTGGGCTCGGAGGTCGAGGCCGCGCGGCTCACCCGCGATCCCGTACACCTCGCCCGGATCGACCGTCTGCTCACAGCGGTCGAAAGCCACGAGTGCCCCGACGGGGTGATCCGTGGTGCGGGCGGCGGCGACGGCGGACTGTTCATGGGCGTTCTCGCCCGCTATCTGGCGCTCGTCGCGACCGATCTGCCCGCCGATCTCCCCGGTGCCGATGAGCTTCGTCGTCGGAGCGCGGCGCTCGTCCTCACCAGCGCCGACGCCGCCTGGCAGACGCGCACCGAGGTCGACGACGCCGTGGTGTTCAGCGCCGACTGGCACCAGCCCGCCGCGAGGCCCACCCGCGGCGGCGGGGACGCCGCATTCGTGGCGGGAGCGGTCAACTCGTCTGCGGTTCCCGAGCGAGATCTCTCGGTTCAGCTCTCGGGATGGATGGTTCAAGAAGCCGCCGCCGCGGTGGATCTCGGACTATCCGAACAGAATGTTCAGGATTGATACAACCCTGACCTGCGCCTTTGTCTACGAGGGCCAAATTGACGCCCCCTAGTTAGCGTTCCGAGACCACACATGGGCTAGTGTCGGTGTCCGGAGTGAGATGGACCACAACCGGGTGGGGTTGGGGCCATGCGCCACAACGCGGTTCAGCTTCTCCAACCGACACGATGAAGTGACGGCATCGGCGACAGCACGCCCACCGGTCGAACCGGCTGACGCAGGTGCAGTGACCTCAAAGGCAGGCTGATGCACCATGGCGTTTCAGTTGGGACCGACAGAATCCGACCGCGGTCGGGTTGAGCCACTTCCGCTCGACCCGGTTCCTCAGCGTCGATCCACGTCCGATGCGCCCGTGTTCGGAACCCTCCCCCTCGGCGATCCCACCGGCGGCGCCAGTGCGATGCGTTGGCGCGAGCAGGTCGACGGCCCGCAGGTCTACCCACGCGTCTCGATCGACCGCGATGTCACTCTGACGATGAGCGACGGCGTCGAGTTGCGGGCGACAATCGTCCGGCCCGCCACACGCTTCGGCGACGTGGTCACGACGCCCTACCCGGCGATCATCAACATCAACCCGTACAACCGCGCGGCGATCGACTTCATCGACACCACGATGCACGCCCCCGTCATCGGAGGTGCCGTGCGTGCGGCAGCACGATCGGTCGACGCGACGGGCACACCTCTCGAGGGGCTGACCACCCTGACCCAGGTACTCGCCGGCGGCGTGATCGACGTCTTCGGCATCAATCGAAACCTGGTGCGCAGCGGTTACGCCCAGATCATCGTCGACGTTCGCGGCACCGGCGCCAGCCACGGCAAGTGGGAGATCCTCGGCCCACGTGAACAGCAGGATTCCGTCGAGATCATCGACTGGGTCTCCGAGCAGGAGTGGTGCAACGGCAAGGTCGGACTCGCGGGATGGTCGTACTCGGCCATCAACTCGCTACAGGCAGCCGACAAGCGTCCGCCCCAGCTCGGCGCCGTGTTCGCGGTCGAGGGTTGCGACGACATCGTGCGCGACATCTACATCACCGGCGGCATGCCCTCGGCGTTCATCCCGGCGTGGTTGTCCGTGGTCAACATCCTGAAGTGGGTACCGAATCCGTCGACTCTGCTGCGAGATGTTGTGCGCGGCAAGCACTTCCGCTACCTTCGCGACCGTGTCGCATCTCCGGCAACCGAGATCCCGTCGCTGCTCTGGGGTTTTCTCACCGCCCGCGACGACCGCATCTTCGACGACCCGTACTTCGACGCCCGCGATCCGCAGATCGATCAGATCGAGGCGCCGACGCTCACCGTCGGGGCATGGCACGACCTCTTCGGCCGCAGTGCCACAGGCATTTACGAGCGTCTCAACCTCGAACCGGGCCGCAAGCAGTTGATCGTCGGCGACGGCTATCACTTCGACGTCGGGTCCGGCTACGGCGGCAAGTTCGCGCCACCTCGTCTCGACGTCCTCGAGCGCGCCTGGTTCGACCGCTGGCTCAAGGGACACGCGAACGGCGTCGAGCACTACGGACCGGTGACACTGCGCCAGCAGGGTGGCACGTGGACCGCCGGCCAGTCGTTCCCGCGCCAGGGCGTCGCACCGCGTCGGCTCTATTTGTCGAGTGAATGTTCTTCCAGCGCAACACATTGCGTACACGACGGCAGCCTGCAATCCACACCGTGCACCGATTACACCTCGCTGCACGTCCGCGCGGACGTCCGCGGACTCGTCTCGCGCGACATGACACAGGTGACCGCGGGCGCGACGATGGCCTTGGGTAAATACTTCACCTCCGACGCCAGATTCCAAGAGCGCGGCGCACTCTCGTTCACCAGTGCTCCCGTCACCCAACAGACGCAGATCAGCGGTTCGATGAATCTGCGCCTCAACGTCGCCACCACAGCGCATGAGGCCATCTGGGCAGTCACCGTCAACGACGTCGCGCCGGATGGAACGTCGAAGGTGCTGACCAACGGCGCGCTCTCGGCGTCGAATCGGGCGCTCGATCCCAGCAAGTCGACCTACGCCTCGGACGGCAGTCTCGTTGGCGCGCACCACTTCTTGTCGCGCAAGCGCAAACTTCCGGTGCCACCCGACGCCCCGGTGCGCATCGACGTCGACCTCGTCCCGACCGATGCCGTCCTCGAACCCGGCCATCGACTACGCGTCGACGTATACGCGGCGAGTTTCCCGCGCTATCTGACCGTCGTGCCCGATCTGGTCAAGGCGCGCGGCCGCAGACAACGCCTGGTCCTCGACCCTGAGCACCCGAGCCACCTGACGTTCCTTGCAGGCGAAGGCTTCTGAGCCAGGTCGCCGGACCCCTCACAAACCCGAATCCGCGAACACCACGCGGTAGACGAACTCGGCCTCCGGGCCGAGGACCACTCCGACGAGCTCGGTCAGCGTCGTCGCAAACTCCCGACCATGCGCCGGCCCGTCCGAATCGTCAAGGTGATGCGCGATCTCGTGCAGCACGACCAGTTCGCGCAGCGCCCAGCGGCCCTCCGTGGAGTCGGGGATCGCGATCTCACGCTGATCCGAGTCCACGCGTCGTGCGTAGTGGGCCGAGCGATGTCCGCGGCGTGCCCGCACCGACACCGGCGTCGACGCGGCGTCGAAGCGCTGCTTCACCGACGGCATCGACAGCACACGACCGACGTAGTCGCGCACGGAGTCGACCGAGGCGAACTGGACCTCGACGGGCAGCGTGAGCTCCGTGCCCGCGAGCTGCACCGTGTGCGTACCGCCTGCACGCTCGAACATCCGGAACACCATGCGCTCGGCCTCGTAGAACCGTTCGCGCCGAGTGTCACGCGGCGGCATGACGCTCCCCGACCTGTCGCACCCCGATATGGCGCATGCCGCGGGCTGCCCCGCCATGACTAGGCTCGACGACGTCAGCATTTCGCACCTCGACACGCAGGGAGTCCACGCGATGACGCCGCGCTCGCACACCATCGGGAAGTCCGCCGCGACCGCGATCGTCGGCGCCGCGATCGTCGGGGTTGCGCTGACCGGCTGCAGTTCGTCGGCGGGTGAGGTCACAGCGGTATCGGCGCCCTCGACGTCGTACGTCGACAATCCCGTCGACCCCGCCCAACTCAACCAGGTACTCGACCGCATCGCCGCCACCGGACTGCCCGTCACCGGTCGTCACGACGCGACTGCCGCGCGATGTCCCGAAGCCGGGTGCAGCAGAGCTGTCGAATCCGACCAAGTTGTCCTCATGCAGTTCCCCACCTCCGGCCGTGCCCAGCTCTACGCGGGTGCACATCCGGGAGACTTTCAGGTCGTCGACCTCGTCATGACCTTTCCCGAGGGCACCGACGCCGCCCAGAACGCGCGCTACAAAGACGCCCTGCAGGGCGAGATGCGCTGAGCCGCACACCCTAACCCTCGAGTGCCCCACGGGGAGCGCCGAATTCGCGGTCGGCACCGATCTTTGCTCGACGCCCCGCGCGGTCGCCCGCTTTGCGCGCGCCCTCCGAGTACCCCGACGACGCGGTCGTCGGGCGCCAGGTGCCACGCGCCGTCGACTCGGTTTTGTAGAAGCTGGTGACCTCGAGTTCTTTGTCGCGCAACGCAAGTGCGGTCGACGTCGAGCCCGCGGGAAGTTCGCGGGAGTTGTCACGCTCCACCGCCTCCGCCCGTGCGGCATCGCGTGCCTCGGTCAGCCGCACGCCGATCCGCTCGGCGAACGCCGACTGGAAGTTCAACCGCGCCGTGATCGGGGCGAGCGGCTTACGTTCGACGACTCTCCGCGACCGCCAACCCGTCCCCTTGCGCACCACCCGCGCCGACGTCTCGCCCCGGTAGTCGCCCGAGCGCAGGTAGGCGTCGCTCGCCGCGACCATCTGGATCAGCAGCGACGTGTAGAGCGCCTCACACGTGTCGATGTCGGCCTCGTATCCGTACGCCAGCACGAACGTGTTGTTGCCCGCGACGTCGACGGTCACGTCGTTGGCACGCGCGATCGCGACGAAAAGCTGCACGTACGTGCGCAATCCACGTTTTCCGGTTTCGCCGATCGCGACCTGTCTGGTGATCGGCGTCGTCTTGCGTCTGGCCGCGGGGTCGTGGGCACGGGCGACCGCAAGATCGATCGAGGCCGACGTCGCCAACCGTTGCGCGGCCTGCATGAACGTCTCGGCCTCGTGCTCGTTGTCGGTGTTCTCGGCCTGCCGCAGCAACCCCGCGATCCGGGTGAGGAGTTTGTCGTCGCGCATACAGATCAGACTAGATCGATGGCCGTTTGGTTCCACTCCACGGAGGATTTGTCGAATCTGTTGACTTTCCCAGGCGAGTGGGCGGGTGAGCACACCGAGATTCGACGAGTTGATCCATCCGAGCACCCGACTGCCCATTCGACGCCCGAGCCAAACCCTGACCTCGCGCGCGCCGGAGAGCGCCGCTACAGCCCGGCTACAGCCCGAACTTGTCCTGCATCTCCCGCAGCGTCTCGGCGGACTTCATCAGTCCCTCGCGCTCGGCGTCGGACATCTTGATCTCGAGTCGGCTGCCCGCACCGTTGCGGTCGACGAGCGTCGGCAGTGACAGGCACACGTCGTCGAGTCCCTCGTACCCGCCCGTGACAGTCGAGATCGGCAGCACGCGGTGTTCGTCGTTGAGCACCGCTTCGACGATGCGCGTCGTCGCGAGCCCGATGGCGTAGTTGGTCGCGCCCTTGCCCTCGATGATCTTGTAGGCCGCGTGCACCACCTCGTGCTGGATGCGTTCGCGCGCCGGCGCGTCGATGGCCTGGCCGCCCGGCAGGGGCTTCCACTCCAGCAGCGGTACGCCACCGATCGACGCCGAACTCCACAGCGGGATCTCCGAGTCGCCGTGCTCGCCGACGATGTAGCCGTGCACGTTCTGCACCGCGACGCCGACGTGCTGCGCGATGAGGAACCGCAGGCGCGACGAGTCGAGCACCGTGCCCGAACCGAACAGCTGATTGCTGGGCAACCCGCTGTACTTCAGCGCCGCATAGGTCACGATGTCGACGGGGTTGGTGACCATGATGTAGACCGCGTTGGGTGCGACCTTGATGACACCGGGCAGGATGTTCTTGGTCAGATTGATTGTGGCTTCCGCCAATTCGAGCCGCGACTGCCCCGGCTTCTGTTTTGCCCCCGCGGTGAACACGACGACGTCGGCGTCTGCGCAGACCGACACGTCGTCGTCGCCGATGATATCGGCGCGTGGCACGAATTCGAGTCCGTGCGAGAGGTCGAGAACTTCCGCGGTCACCTTCGAGGTGTTGATGTCCATCAGCGCGATCGTGCGCGCCACACCGCGAATCAACGACGCATACGCGATCGCGGTACCCACAGCGCCTGCCCCGATGATGGCCAGCTTGCTCGGTCGGGCTTGTCTCACGTTCACCGCCTGTGTCTCGTGCTGCCCCGAAATCCTCGCCCCTGTGGTTGATTATCGTCGGCCGACGCCATGCCCGCAGCCCGATCGTCGATCATTTCACCCGACGTCCATACCGCAGTTTCGTAAGGGGAACGACCGTCACACTCATGAATTCGTCGCCATGTCCGTTTCTGGCATGCGAAATCACCACGAAGAGCTTATGTTCTGCTGGTCTGCGCATCGCAACGGCGCGTCGCACCATCACTTACCCGGGGGAGCACACCCATGCCAGAAGGCCATGACACCGTTGCCGAGGATCTTTCCGACGACGAGGCCCACCTCGCGAGACTCGGCTACACCCAGGAGCTGCACCGCTCGTGGTCTGGATTCTCCAACTTCGCGATCTCGTTCTCGATCATCTCGATCCTGTCGGGCTGTTTCACGTCGTTCGGGCTCGGATGGAACAACGGCGGACCGGCCGCGATCGCATGGGGCTGGCCGATCGTCTCGATCTTCATCCTGCTGATCGGCTTCTGCATGGCCGAACTCGTCTCGGCATACCCCACATCCGGCGGAATCTATTGGTGGGCAGCCAAACTCGGCGGCGCCAAGGCGGGCTTCTACACCGGGTGGCTCAACCTCATCGGCCTCATCGCCATCCTGGCATCGGTCGCGTACGGCGCGGCGACATTCCTCGACCTCACCATCGGCACGTTCAGCCAGTCGTGGCTCGACGGGTACAGCCTGACCAGAGTGTTCATCATCTTCCTGATCATCTTGGCGTGCTCAGCGCTGATCAACATATTCTCCGGTCACCTGCTCTCGATGCTCAACAACATCTCGGTCTGGTGGCACGTATTCGGTGCTGCCGCAGTCATTCTCATCCTGTTCCTGCTCCCCGATCAGCACGCATCCTTCTCCGACGTCTTCGCCAAGACCGTCAACAACAGCGGCATCTTCGACGGCAAGACGTCGGGCTTCGGCTTCATCCTCTTCGTGCTGCCCATCTCGGCGATCCTCACCCAGTACACAATCACCGGCTACGACGCTTCCGCCCACCTCTCCGAGGAGACCAAAGGCGCGGCCAACGCTGCGGCACAGGGCATTTGGCGCTCCATCGCCTACTCGGCCGTCGGTGGATGGATCCTGCTGCTCAGCTTCCTGTTCGCAGTCCAGGACGCAGATGGCGTCTCCAAGAGTGGCGGCGCGGTCGCGACGATCTTCACCCAGGCGCTCACCTCGAAGTGGGCAGGCGTCGTGCTGATCATCTCCACCGCGGGCCAGCTCTTCTGCACCGCCGCGTGCCAGACGAGTGCGTCGCGAATGATGTTCGCGTTCAGCCGCGACGGCGCTGTACCCGGCCACAAGCTCTGGTCCAAGGTCCGCTCGAATGGCATGCCCGCCAACGCCGTTGTCGCGACGGCCACCATCGCCGCGATCATCACCCTGCCCGCGCTGGTGTCGGTCGACATCAACGGCGCACCCGTACCCGTCGCCTTCTATGCCGTCGTCTCGATCGGCGTCGTCGGCTTGTACCTGTGCTTCGCGGTCCCGATCTACTACCGCTGGAAGGCGGGCGACTCGTTCGAGGCGGGCTCGTGGACGTTGGGCTCCAAGTACAAGTGGATCGCGCCACTCGCGCTGATCGAGATCGCACTGACCTCGCTCGTCGCGATGTTCCCGACCTCGCTCGGCGGCATGCCATGGGACGCGAGCTTCGAGTGGAAGTACGTCAACTACACCCCGCTGCTCGTCGGCGGTGCGCTGATCCTGCTCTACGTGTACTGGCACGTGTCGGTGAAGAAGTGGTTCACCGGACCGATCAAGCAGGTCGACGCCGAACCCGTCGACGCCTGACCTGGTCATCCCTCGCGCCTTCCCGTGCAACCCCGTTGCACGGGCAGTCGTGCGACTTCGGTGCACCGAACGTCGTACAACGTCGTACCGCCCGGCGCCCAGTGACCTACAGTCGCCGCATGGGCGACCGCTGGCCGTGGTCGACGCGGAGCGCGGAGACCGCACGAATCAGAACCGAACTGTTGACCCCGTCCGGTGACTTGTTGCTGCTCCGTGGACCGGCTGGGTGCGGAAAGACCCGACTGGCGCGTGAGGCCGTGGCGGGTCTGCCCCTGCCTGTGCACTGGATCTCTGGCACCGCCTCGAGTCCGCAGGTGCCGTTGAGCGCATTCGCCGCGTGGATCGACTACGAGGTGACCGACCCGCTGCGGCGGATCTCCGATCTGGTCGCCAGATTCTCCGCACATCCCAGGCAGATCCTCGTCATCGACGACATCGATCGCGTCGACGAGCAGTCGATGCTGGTGGTGCACCGACTACGCAGCAGACCATCGGTGACGATCCTCGCCGTTCTCCGCGACGGGGCACCGCCGACCACCTCCGTGACCGACCTGCTGCGCGAGGGCACCATCCCGGTGATGACCGTGCCGCCGCTGACCGTCGAGGAGACCGAGGAGTTTCTGCGGGTCGGATTGCGGGGTCGGGTATCGGCACCGTTGGCCGCACGTCTGTGGACCCTGACGCACGGAAATCCGCTGTATCTGATCGCGCTGTGTGAGGCCAACATCGAGCAGGGCGCCATCGTCCGACGCGGTGGCTTCTGGGTCATCGATTCCGAACTACGCGTGCCGGATTCGTTGTCGACCACCGTCGAGGCCCAGTTGAGTGGAGCCTCGGATTCTGTACTGGAGGTCGTCGACTCGGTCGCACTCGCCGAACCCCTTGCCATGTCGGTGCTCGAGCGATTGTGCTCGCTCGAGGACGTCGAAGCCGCAGAGTCGGCGGGCTACATAGTCGTCGACGACACCGAGCCGTTCGGCGGCGACCCGCACGTGCGGATCGGACATCCCCTGTACGCCGAGGTGAGGCTGGCGCGAGCGAGCGTGGCGCGACTCCGTCGACTGCGTGCGCGCCTGGCCGAGCGGATCACGGCCGATAACACCACCGACAGCACCGCATCGATCCGTCGAGCGCTACTCGCCGTCGACGCCGACATCGATCCCGCGACAAGGGATTCACTGATCCTCGACGGAGCGTCGGCAGCCCTTCACCAACTTAACCTGAAACTCGCGCGCGAGCTGAGCGCGAAGGCACTCGACGGTCCGATCGCGATTCCCGCAACCATCCAGCACGGGTATTCGCTCTCGGTCTCGGGTTGGGGTGACGCGGCCGAGGCGACACTGGCGCCGCTCGCCGACATCGACGACGCCGAAACGCGCGACACGGTCGCGTTCCTGCGTGCGGCCAACCGCTTCTGGGTTTTCGACGATGCCGCAGGGGCCCGTTCGATGGTCGATGACGATGGTGTGGGCGAACAGCCGAAGACAATGATCGACTTTCTCTGCGATGCGGTCTCGGGCAACCCCGGTCGTGCCCTGGAGCTCGATTCGTCCTTCCCCGCCATGGACTCCCTGCCGCCTCTGTTCGGCATGTTCGTGGGGTGGGGCAGAATTGCCGCGCTGGGTAGCCTCGGGCGGGTCCGGGACATGAACGACACCGCCAAGGCGTCGTACCAGATCGCCGACACGTTCCGCGCCGCGGCATACCACCGCGCCGAGGTCGGGTACATGCACGCATACTTCTGCGCGCTCACCGGCGATCTCGTCACTCTCGACATGATCGCCTCCGACGTCGCCACCGTCACCGAGGACATCGGAGGCATCGCGGTGTACTGGGCGTGGGGCATCCGCGGTCTCACCGCAGTGGCGCATGGCGATGCCCGCGACGCCGCACTCAGCCTCGACGCAACCCTCCGGGACATGCTGGCCTGCGGCGGCCCCGACTTCATGCGGTTGCCCTTCTACATCGAGCGCGGATACGCCGCGGCCCTCGCCGGCGATCTGGCGACACTGAGCGAATGCGTTGACCGTCTGCCCAACCCTCCTTGCGGCGCACTCGGTTACGGTCGCGACCGGATCGACCTCCTCGCCTGCTGGCGCTCTGCTCTCGAAGGAGCGGTCTCCGTCGCGATCACCGACGCCGTCGAGATCGGCCAGCGGGCACGCGAGGGCGGGCTACCCGCACCCGAACTATTCGCACTCCACACCGCGTTGCGCTGGGGCGACGCCAGCCACGCGCAGCGAATCGTCGAACTCGCAGCAGAGCTGTCCGACGTTCCGCGCGCGCAGGCCACCGCCGACCACGCTCTCGCCCTGGCGCAGCGTGATGGTGACGCGCTGTGCCGCGCCGCGGCGTCATATCGCAGTGTCGGTATGCTCGATGCCTCCGCCGACACCTACGCCCACGCGGCCGCCGCCTACGCCGCAGCCGACCGCAACGGCGCACGTCTGTCGGCCCTAGAACACCTCGGCGAACTGCGCGAACGCCTCGGACTGAACACACCGGCGATCATCGCCGCGACGTCTGACGCCCCGATGCCGACCCGACAGCAGGAGATCGTCACCCTCGCACGCCGCGGGATGTCCAACAAAGCGATCGCGGAACGGCTCTCGCTGTCCGTCCGCACGGTGGAGGGCCACATCTACCGCGCGGGTCAACGTCTGGGTGAGCCGATTCGACGACGCGACCACGAGGACTGACTCCGGCACCGACGTTCGGAATCACTCCCGACACCGGACCGATCGAGCAGGTCGACGCCGAACCCGTCGACGCCTGACCCGCACGCCCGAGGGCCGAGCTCGGCAACCGATCACGACGCGGCGTCGCCGTCCTGGCGGCGTCGCGCCTGCTCGCGCGCGATACGTCGTTGCTCCTCCGCGCGCGCACGCACCGCGGCGAGAAACTCGCGATCGGCCTCGGGGTCTTCGGGGATGTAGCGACCCGGACGGTCGTATTCCGGGAACTCCGCGGCGACCGAACCCGGTGCAGCAGCGCGCGGACGATCATCGGCGGTCGGACGTCCGAACGCCAGCCACAGTAGCGCGCCGATGAGGGGCAGCAGGACAACGAGGAGAATCCAGACCAGCTTCGGCATTCCGCGCACGAGTGCGTCGTCGGTGTTGATGATGTCGATCAGGGCTATGACCAAGATCGCCACGTAGATCAATCCGAGATACGGCATGTACCGGCTCCTGAGTTCGTCCGAGTGGATTCTTCGCAAAAGAAAACAACCGGTTGATTCTGGCATACCTGACACGTGCCCGCCAGGAGAAATCGAGGTCTAACCTCGATAACCGACCGCACCCACGCCGCGCACGCGGCCCGTCGGAAGAGGACAGCGTTGTCACTTCACGAAATCGAGTTCACGTCGGCCAACGGTCGCGACACCATCTTCGGTTGGGTTTATGAGCCCGCCACCAAGACGCGCGGCATCATCCACATCGTCCACGGACTCGGTGAGCACTCGCGCCGCTACCTTCGACTGATCACCAAGCTGCTCGACGCCGGGTTCGTCGTCGTCGCCGACGACCACGCCGGACACGGCAAGACGGCCATGACCTCGGGAGTCTGGGCCGACGCCGGAGACGACGCCGACCAGGTCGTCGTGGCTGATGAACGTATCCTGCGCGACAAGGTGCGTGAGCTCTACCCCAACCTGCCCTACGTCGTCTTCGGACACTCGTGGGGTTCGATGATCGCGCGCGGTCTCGTGTCCGACGACAGCGACTGGCTCGAGGGACTCATCCTCTGCGGCATCGCGGCCCAGATCCACGGCATCGACGAGGTCCTCGACCGCGACGCCCTCGCCGCGGAGTCCGACCCGACGTCGACGTCGACGCAGACCTACGCGGGGCAGATGTTCGACGGCTTCACCGCGCGCTACGGCCCCGACGCCTTCCCCACGGCATGGGTGGCGCGCGATCCCGGGGTCGTCCGCGACCACGCCCGCGAGGATGAGGACGGGGAGGTCGGAGCGGACTGTCGGATACCAGGTGTCGGCGTTGACGGCGTCGTAGAGGTCGACGAAGCCGCGGATGAATCGCACGGACATGGGTGCGCCGAAATTGTTGAAGGGGTCGCGGGCGTGGTCGCGGACGACCCCGGGATCGCGCGCCACCCATGCCGTGGGGAAGGCGTCGGGGCCGTAGCGCGC
>NZ_LZMO01000201.1:0-4686 GCF_001665715.1 Gordonia sp. 852002-10350_SCH5691597 | reverse complement strand
ATTCCCATTCTGTCACTCAGACAGGGCATTTCGTCTATCCCTCACCGCCCAAACGAATACGAATCGGTGGATCGAGGATAAGCCAGACATAGCCCGCGCTCAACGTCGACAGGATGGGATTCGACGACAGGCGCATCACTGCGAGCAGGATTCCTAATGCGAAGCCGCACACCATGACAGCGGCGGTCAACCACAGCGTGAGTCCGAGTCCGCGCAGAATCGAGTCGTGGAAAAAGTAGTTGCCGACCACATCCCACTGGAATCGTGGGTTGGTGAACAACGTGTGCACCAGCATCGCGGCTAGTACCAACACGATGGCGCTGCTCACCCACTGGCCGGGCTTGCGGGCCTTGACCAGCTTGGCGGAGAGCAGATCCGCGTCGTCCGGCCCGCGAGTGAGCGGGCGCGCGTGCGCGGCGGTGAGTTCGGTGGTCACAGTTATCGGTCTTCGTCCTCGGCGTCGTCGTTACGGGCGATCGAATCCCGTCGGGTTGTCACCTGGAGCACCCCACCACGACGGAGGGTTGCTGGTCAGCAAGCCAGGGCTGGGCGCTGACGCTCATAACCGATGCCAGGTTAGTTCCAGGTCGACGCCGCGCCGAGGGTATGAATCTGCGCGATTCTTAGGGACGCGAATCAGAGCGACTGGGCGTTCGGCGCCAATTGCAGGACTGTCGTACGTTCAGGTGGATTAGCTCAAAATCGGACGAAACGACTCCGCAACCGACATCTGTTGATGCAGCGCCTTCGATCCTCTCGGGGTGGCAGCGATTAGGCTTTCAGTGTCGCTGACAAGAATCGTCGAAGCTGAGGAATCCGATGCCCGAGCTATTCGAGATCACCCGCCTGATCTGGGCCAAACCGTCGGCGATCTTTGAACTTCTGACCTCGCCGGAAGGTCACGTCGCCATCGACAGCTCTGGCATGTTGCAAAGTGCGGAGGGCTCGCCGGTCAGCGCGGTGGATGACGAATTCGTCGTCCACATGGACCGTGAGTCACTCAACGATCTCCCGATGGGCAAGTACGACGTCCGGGTGATCATCACGGGATTCGAGCAGGACCGCTGGATCGAGTGGACGATCATCGGCACGGTCCGCCCGCCCCTCGATCACCGGTACGGCTACCGGCTCGAACCGATCGAAGAAGGCACACTGGTCACGTCGTACTACGACTGGAGCCGTGTCACCAACGAGGACATCAAGGGCCGGTTCCCGATCATCCCCGAGGCCGGCTTGCGCGCGACGCTAGGAATTCTGGCGCGGACGGTGGAGACGCACTGACACTCAGCAGTTGCGTGGGATCCACGGGGGCATTTTCGGTACCCAGGATCCCACGCAACATGATCGCGCGGCTCGGCCAGGTCTCAGACGACGACGAAGGGCCTTCCTGAGCACGTTGCACGGGTGACCGCGCCCGACGATCCGGTGTTGGCCTGGCCGCGGTTGGTCACGTCGGCTCTGACGACGATCCGACCGGGGCCGGTGTGCACGCGTTCCGCGTACGCGATGGACACCTCACCGCGGACCGGCGTGCGGCCGATCGCCACTCCGGTCTGTCCGGAGTTGAGGTTGCGCCACGTGAAACGGACGGTTTGGTCGAAGGCCGGTGTGAAGAGTTGGTTGGCGTTCAGAAATTCGAAATCGACCTTGCCGTGGTCGATTACCCGCCTCGTGGGGTTCTCGACGACGCGGCCCGACTGGCCGACGCGGAGGAGGTTGGCGATGGGCAGCGGCGGAAAGTAGGGATTCTGAGAGGTCGTCGAACACACCGTGAGCGGCGGAGCTGGGTTGTAGGGCGCGGCGGCCGCCTGCCCCGCGGCCAGTCCGACGCCGACCATCGCGCTTGCGGTGACGATGAATGCCCCTGCAGTTCGAGACCCGAAGGCTCGCCAGGTCCTGGTGCGCCCTGTCGATGATTGCTGTGCCACCATTCGCTTCTCCTTCAGTGCCTCGGTACTGCCTGGACATACGGAGTGTCGTGGTACGACGACGAGGCGTTAACCGGAGTCATTCAAACGTGGCACCACGCATCACTTCAGCGACGCGTCGTCACCCATCACGGCACCCTCTCGACGCGGATCGGCCCCGCCGAGCCACCCGTTGCCTGAGCGCCGCAGTGCACTGAGCCCGCTGGACGGATCGTCGACCGATACCTGTTCGCCGCGTTCGCGTAGACCCTTCACGAGTGGATCGTCGGCGCCGTCGTTCGTAGTGTTAACGAGTGGGTGTTCACCACCGACGTTCGACGTCGGGGTGTTGGCTGTGCCCAAGTCGATCATCGAGACGGCCTGCTGTGGGTTGAGTTTCCAATCCAGCATTCCAACAAGCGTTTTCACGACGAACTGGATGATCACGGAGCCGCCGGGTGAGCCGAGCGCGGCCGTCAGGGTATCTGGCTCACCGCTGGCTCCCGGCTGCATGACGAGGGTCGGTGCCATCGATGATCGCGGCCGCTTGCCCGGCGAAACCCGGTTGGCGAGAAGCGCTCCGGTCTCGTCGCGCGGCTCCGCGGAGAAGTCGGTGAGCTGGTTGTTGAGGATGAAGCCGTCGACCATGTGAAAGCTGCCGAACGCCGATTCAACGGTTGTCGTCATCGACGCCACGTTGCCGTACTTGTCGGCGACAGTGATGTGGCTGGTTCCGTGTTCTGTGCCGGTGTAGGAACCGAGCGGGACCTCACCGAGGTCTCCGGGCTGCGCCTTCCCGAGCGACGTGTTCGGTTTGATCAGTGCCGCACGCTGTTTCAGGTAGGTCGGATCGAGCATCGTCGCAACACCCTTGCCCGGCAACGGGATGAAGTCGGGGTCGACGATGTACTTGTCGCGGTCGGCGTAGGCCAGGCGCTCCGCCTCGTTGATCAGATGCACCGCTTCAGGATTCGGGTGCCCACCGTCGCGGTCGACGCCTGTCGGGGGCATCGACGGGATGTCGAAGTTGGAAAGGATGCCCATCGTCGCAGCAACCGTGATCCCGCCCGACGACGGCCCGGGCATCGCCACGATGCGGTGTCCGTGGTACTCCGTCGACACCGGCTCGCGACGCATCGCCTTGTAGTTCTTGAGGTCGTCGGTGGTGAGGAGACTCGGGGTCATGCCGTTCGACGTCGAGCCGGCCTTGGCGACGATCGCGTCGGCGATGGGTCCGGAGTACAGGGCTTGCGCGCCGTCGGTTGCCAAGGCGCCCAGCGTCTTTGCGTAGGCGGGGTTGGTCAACTTGGTGCCGGCGGCCTTGGGCGTTCCGTCGGGGTTGAGGAAGTACGAGCGGGCGTCGTCGTCGGCCTTGAGGTCTTTGGCGGATTCGGCGATTGCGGTTGCGAGGCGTGGCGAGATGTCGAAGCCGTTGTCGGAGAGGCTGACTGCAGGGTTGAAGAGATCCTTCCAAGCGGTACGACCATGTTCGTTATGGATCTCTTCGAGCATCCGTACTGCGCCAGGGACGCCGATGGAGCGGCCCGAGGCGCGGGCGCTCGGAATGGGTGCTCGTTGGTCGGTGGGGCTGATGTAGCGCAGGTAGTCCTCGGTGGCGGCGGCTGGCGCAGTCTCTCGGCCGTCGTAGGCGTTGACCTTGTGGGCCTTCGCGTCGTAGTACAGCGCGAACGATCCACCGCCGATGCCCGACGACTGCGGCTCGACGAGGCCGAGGACCATCTGCGCGGCCACGAGTGCGTCGGCCGCCGTGCCGCCATCGCGCAGCGTCTCGCAGGCGGCCTTGGTGGCGAGCGGGTTGGCGGTCGCCGCGGCGTAGGTGTTGGTCTGCACGGACTGCATGCCGGTGCGGTAGCCGGTAGCGGCCTCGGGTCTGGTGGAGATGTCCTGGGACGACTTTGGCGCCGCGCTGGAGTCGGTCTGAGTGCCCGTCGGAATCTCACCGCAGGTGACCGACGGTTGGGCGGCGTCGTCGTTTGTTGACGAGCATCCGGCGAGGATGAGCGCTGGCGCGATGGCCAACGCTGCGGCGCGGAGGAGAGGGCTAGTGTGCGGTGGACGGCGCATACAGGTCAAGGGTAGAAGCATCCGGTCGCGACTGAAGGACGAACGAGTCCATCACGTGTACCGCCCCGAGTCGATGCGGATCGGTCAGTCCTCAACCTCGACGCCGTACCGAGTTGCAAAGCCAGCGAGATCGTCGTCGTAACCCTGTCCGACCATCCGCAACCGCCAGACGTCACGTCGTCGATAGACCTCGGCGATAATCATCGACCTCTCAGTGGTCGCTGCATCGAGTACCGCGCTCGCAATCCCGGCGTCAGGTGTAGTGACTTCTACTGCTAGCGCGCCAAGTTCGCCGAAAGTCTCGTCCTCGATCGCGGCACCCACAGCAATCCGTGAAACGTCTTCGGGTACGACTCGGAGGTCGACCGATACTCCTTGCTCGCGATCGCCGTCGATGGAGAGAGTTAGAGCGGTCAGGGGGGGTGTCAGATGGTCTGTGTAAGTCCAGTGCTCATCAGTGAGAGGAAGATTTATGAGCATGGCGTTAGACGACAAGCAGCAGGACAACGACGACCACCAACAGCTGCCTGAGCTCGCAGAGCCGCGCTCGACCGCCGAGGTGGCCGAAGCGCTGCAGGCCTCGGGCATGGTCGATGAGTTGTTGGCCCAGATCGATTCCGGCCAGGTCCAAATCACCGGCGACGGCGGCCTGATTCCAGGTCTGATCAAACTCGCCCTCGAACGTGGGCTGAAA
>NZ_LZMO01000200.1:0-687 GCF_001665715.1 Gordonia sp. 852002-10350_SCH5691597 | reverse complement strand
GATGTCGGCGATCCAGCGCTGCGACGCCGCCTCCCACATCGCGCGCGACGGCGACTCGTGTTCACCGAGCTCGGTGAACACCTCACCAATCACCGCGAGGGGAATCCCCGCCGCCTGGGAGGCGCGGATGAACGCGACCCGGCGGAGCATCGCGCGGTGGTAGCGCCGCTGGTTGCCCGGCGTACGCCGCGAGAAGATCAGCCCCTGGTCCTCGTAGAACCGCACGGCCGACGGCGCGATGCCCGCGCGCTGCGCCAGCTCGCCGACGGACAGTTCGATTTTCTTCAGGCCCACACGACGAGGATAGGCGACTTCAAGTGAACTTGAAGTCGCCTATCCTGCGGATCGAGCCCACCACCGCCGATCGAGCCCACCACCGCTGATCGAGCCCACCACCGCAGATCGAGCTTGTCGAGATCACATCCAAGCGCGCCGACCCGCTGGACAGTCGCCGGGCCTAAATGTGTGTCGAATCGAAAGACGTGGCTGCTGCAGCACCCAAATCCTTCGATTGCACACACATTTGGGTGCGGCCCACCGCTGATCGAGCTGACGCCACCGCTGATCGGGTGATCTCGACAAGCTCGATCAGCGGTCGGCGAGCAGGGCCCGATCAGCGAGGGCCGACGACCGTCAGCTCCGCACGACCATCACTGGAGCGTTGGCCTCGCGCAGCACCTTCTGGCT
>NZ_LZMO01000199.1:0-7993 GCF_001665715.1 Gordonia sp. 852002-10350_SCH5691597 | reverse complement strand
GCGCCCGTCGAACAGCAGGTGTTCGTAGACCTCGTCGGTGACCGCGACGACGTCGTGTTCGATACACAACCGGGCGATCTCGGCGAGGTCGTCGTCGGAGAGCACGGTTCCGGTCGGATTGTGCGGCGAATTGATCAGCGCCACCGCGGTTTTCGGTCCGAAGGCGTCGGCGAGCCGTTCGCGATCGAGGCGGAAGCCGTCTCCGTCGGAGACGAGCGGGACGACGCGGCGCACGCCGCCCGCCATGGCCACGGTCGCCGCATAGGAGTCGTAGTAGGGCTCGATCATGACGACCTCGCGACCCGGTTCGACCAGTCCGACGATCGCGCCCGCGATGGCTTCGGTCGCGCCGACGGTGACGAGGATCTCGGTGTCGGCGTCGTAGTCGAGGCCGTAGTGCTCGCGCTGGTGCCGGGCCACCGCGGTCCTCAACTCGGGAACACCGATCCCCGGTGGGTACTGGTTGCGTCCCGCGGAGATCGCGTCTTTCGCCGCCGTCAGCATCGACGCGGGGCCGTCGGTGTCGGGGAATCCTTGCCCGAGGTTCACAGCGTCGTGCTGGACCGCCAGCGCCGACATCTCGGCGAAGATGGTGCTCGAAAACGGTCGGAGGCGCTCGACGGTCATGGCTCAAGGCTGTCACATGTCGGATGTTCGATGCACTTGTACGTGCTCGATCCCAAGTCGACGACAAGAACCCCGCAAGCGGGCGGAGTGACATTTGCGGTGGCGCCGACAGACGGCGCAACACCCGAGAGGATCCACCATGTTCACTTCGTCCGGCATTCATGTCCTGCACGGCCCGCTCTGGCGCATCGGCTGGCGTGCCGTGGTCGTCGCCGCCTGCATGGGCCTGACCCTCGTCGCCGCGTGCGGGGTGTCGGTCGGCGACGACATCGTCGACGACGCGGCCGACATCGACGTCGGGCAATGCGTCACGATCGGCGCGTCCACGGTCGACGACGGGAACGTGAAGGCGACGCGCACCGACTGCGGCGGTGACGATCTCACGTTCTACGTCGCTGCGAAGGTTCCGTCCGATGCAGGTTGCGTGAGCAAGAACAGTGCAGGTCTGACCTTCGACAAGGGCGACCAGAAGCTCTGTATGACACCGAGTTTCGTAGCCGGACAGTGCTATCAGGTTCCGCTGCCCGGCGGTCGGCTCGTGGACTACCGCGAAGTCGACTGCGATGCGACGGCACGCACGTCGACGATCGTCGCGCGAACGGTGCAGCGAGCCGATGGCGAGGTGCAGTGTCCTGACGACCTCACCACCTGGACGTTCACCGAGCCGCGCCCGATCGGCTACTGCCTCGAGGCGCTGGTGTGAGCGGGCGCGGTGCGCGGGGGCCCTGCACGAGCAGGATCAACCTGCGGACTCCTCGCCGATGGCCGGGCCGAGCAGGTCGTCGGCGTCGGTGATGCGATACGCGTAACCCTGCTCGGCGAGGAAACGCTGCCGGTGGGCGGCGTAATCGGCGTCGAGGGTGTCACGCGAGACCACCGAATAGAAGTGCGCCTGACCACCGTCCTTCTTGGGGCGCAGCAGACGACCGAGTCGCTGAGCTTCCTCCTGACGAGACCCGAACGTGCCCGAGACCTGCACTGCGACCGACGCCTCCGGCAGGTCGATCGAGAAGTTCGCGACCTTCGACACCACGAGCGTCTGCAACTCACCCGAGCGGAAGCGGTCGAACAGCGCCTCGCGCTCCTTGTTCTTCGTCGAACCCTGGATCACCGGGGCGTCGAGTTCACGCCCGAGTTCTTCGAGCTGATCGATGTACGCGCCGATGACCAGCGTCGGCGAGCCCGCATGCTTGGCCAGGATCGACTTCACGACGTTGACCTTGGTGTGCGCCGTCGAGCAGAGCTTGTACTTCTCCTCGTTCTCGGCGACCGCGTACTGCAGACGCTCCTCGTCGGTGAGTGTCACGCGAACCTCGACGCAGTCGGCAGGCGCGATCCAGCCCTGCGCCTCGATGTCCTTCCACGGGGCGTCGTAGCGCTTGGGTCCGATGAGGCTGAACACGTCGCCCTCACGGCCGTCCTCACGCACGAGGGTCGCGGTCAAACCGAGTCGACGCCGCGACTGCAGGTCGGCGGTCATGCGGAACACGGGCGCCGGCAGCAGGTGCACCTCGTCGTAGACGATGAGGCCCCAGTCGCGGGAGTCGAACAGATCGAGATTCTTGTACTCGCCCTTCGACTTTCGCGTCATCACCTGATAGGTGGCGATGGTGACGGGACGAATCTCCTTGCGCTCACCCGAATATTCGCCGATCTCCTCTTCGGTGAGCGACGTACGTGCGATCAGCTCACGCTTCCACTGGCGTCCCGCAACGGTATTCGTCACCAGGATGAGCGTTGTCGCCTGTGCCTTGGCCATCGCCGCAGCGCCGACCATCGTCTTGCCCGCACCGCACGGCAGCACGACGACACCCGAGCCGCCCGCCCAGAACGAGTCGGCTGCCATCTCCTGATAGTCGCGCAGATGCCACTCGTCCTGTTCCAACGCGATGGGATGTGCCTCGCCGTCGACATAACCCGCAAGATCCTCCGCGGGCCAACCGACCTTGAGCAGCACCTGCTTGAGCCGACCCCGCTCCGACGGATGTACCACGACGGTGTCGTCGTCGATCCGCGCACCGAGCATCGGCGCGACCTTCTTGTTGCGCAGGATCTCCTCGAGGACCGCACGGTCGAAGCTGACCAGGGTCAGCCCGTGTACCGGACTCTTCACGAGCTGCAGCCGCCCGAACCGGCCCATCGTGTCGACGATGTCCATCAGCAGCGGCTGCGGGACGGCATACCGCGAAAACGACACGAGAGCGTCGACAACCTGCTCGGCGTCATGCCCCGCGGCGCGCGCATTCCAGAGCGCCAGCGGCGTCACCCGATAGGTGTGGACGTGCTCGGGAGCGCGCTCGAGTTCGGCAAAGGGGGCGATCGCACCGCGCGCTGCCGCGGCGTCGGGGTGATCCACCTCGAGGAGCAGCGTCTTGTCGGATTGCACGATCAGGGGTCCATCAGTCACCCGCGCCATTGTATAAGGGTTTATCTGCCCGGCTCGTGGATGTGTTTTTTGCGCGGCTGGTGTCCGCTATGTCCGTTAAATTCCACTGTCCCGCGCGAGCATCGCGGCGTAAAGTAAGCGGAGCAAACCTCCGGATATCTCCGGGGTACTACGACGCAAGTGGGGATCTCACTCTTCATGTCAACTTCCGAGAAGCCATCTTCTGGGTCGTCAGCTTCCGAGACGCCAACTCTGTCCGCGGAGCCCGACCCCCGGCGCTGGAAGGCGCTCGTCTTCATCTGCATCGCGCAGTTGATGGTCGTGCTCGACGGTACCGTCGTCCAGATCGCGCTGCCCGACGCCAAGGTCGATCTCGGCATCAGCGATGCCAATCAGCAGTGGGTGATCACGGCGTATGCGCTGGCATTCGGCGGTCTGCTGCTGTTCGGCGGACGCATCGCCGACCTGTGGGGGCGTCGTCGTGCACTGATGGTCGGCCTCGTGGGCTTCGCGCTGGCGTCCGCGCTCGGCGGAGCCGCGGTGAACCAGGGGATGCTGTTCGGCTCGCGCGCGCTGCAGGGAACATTCGGTGCGCTGCTCGCTCCGGCCGCGTTGTCGCTGCTGACGGTCATGTTCACCGCGCCAAAGGAACGTGCGAAGGCGTTCGGCATCTTCGGCGCGATCGCGGGCGGCGGCGCGGCCGTCGGTCTCCTGCTCGGCGGATTCCTCACCCAGGTGCTCGACTGGCGCTGGACGATGTACATCAACGTGATCTTCGCCGCGATCGCGCTCTTCGGCGCGATCGTCGAGATCAAAGAACCTCCACGCGCCCACAATCACGCACCCGGCCTCGATGTGCTCGGAGTGATCCTCGGTGGAGGCGGACTCGCGCTCGTCGTCTACGGATTCAGTCGGGCTGCCGAGGAGGGCTGGGGCGACACCGGGACCGTCATCTGCCTGGTCGCCGCGGTGGTGTTGTTGGTCGCGTTCGTCGCGTGGCAGGCGCGCAGCAGTCATCCGCTGCTCCCACTGCGTGTCGTTGCGAACCGCGCGCGTGGCGGCGCCTACCTCACCGTCGCGTTGTCGGTGGTCGCGATGTTCGGAGCGTTCCTGTTCCTCACGCTGTACATGCAAGTGGTGCACCACTATTCGCCGCTGATGGCCGGTGTGGCCTTCCTGCCGATGGTCGGCGGCATGCTGGTCGGCTCGACCCAGATCGCGGTGCGCCTCATCACGCGAGTGCCGCCCCGGTTCCTGCTCGTGCCGGGCGCGCTCCTCGCAGCCTGCGGGATGCTGCTGCTCAGCCAGATCTCCGCCGAGTCGACGCGGTACTGGAGCGTGGTCTTCCCCGCCCTGTTCCTCCTCGGCATGGGCATGGGCACCGTCTTCATGACGTCGATGAACCTGGCGACCTACGGCGTCGAGCCGCGGGATGCAGGCGTGGCGTCGGCCATGGTCAACACCTCCCAGCAGGTCGGCGGCGCGATCGGCACCGCACTCCTGAACACGATCGCGGCAACGGCAACCGCGTCGTTCGTGACCGCGCACATGGCATCGGTCCATGGACCCGCCGACGCAAAGGCCGTGAAGGCACAGGCGCTGGTGCACGGGCAGAGCACCGGGTTCTACGTCGCCGCAGCCATACTCGCGGGCGTCGCGGTGCTCGCCGGCCTGCTGATCAACGTCAAGCGACCGATCGGCGACGCACACGATGCCGAGCCGGAGGCTGCTGCGCTCGCCGGGTGATTCGTGACCAGCGTCAGTTGTCGAGCAACTCGACGCTGGTCACGCGGTGCAGGGTGAAGTGCTGCTCGTCGTCGGAGCCCTCTTCGGTGCCGACGAGTTGTCCGGCACCGAGCAGCCGCGGGGTCACGACGTGCCTGCTGGCCGAGCCGTGGGCGTCGACGTAGCCGACGAGTAGACGTCGATTCGCCCGAAGCGCCAATTGGATGAGGGCAGTGGTGGATTCGCCACCGCCGACGGCGCGCACCGGTGCGGCGTCGGACTTTCCCGCAGTCGCCGGAGTGGCCCGCGTGGCCCTGTCGTGCGAGCGCATGCGGCTCACCACCGACTGCAACTGGTCGGCGGTCGGCGTCGAGCGGCGGGGTGTCGGTCGACGCCGACCCCGTCCCGACGACACGCGACTGCCGCGCTCGCGCAGGTCGACGAGTGAGCCGGACGAATCCTCGCCCGCGGGAGCAAATCCCGCGTCGCGGAGTCGATCGATCACCGTGCGGACCTCCGACGGCGAGATCGCCACCGTCGGCGCGAGCGCGCGCAGCGCGAGGTGTTCGGCTGCGTCGCTACGCAATACGGCTGCGAGCATCGTCGGGTCCTCGCATCTGATGAACGACGACGCGATGCCGACGCGGAGCTGCCCGTGCTTGCGTGCCACGTCTTCGATCAGATAGGTCAGCGACTGCGGAACCGGCGTCGACGAGTGCGCGGTGAACATCGTGAGCAGTTCGCTGCTGGTCTTGCCCGCGTCGAGAGCACGTCGGACGCTCGCCTCCGAGACGCGATACACCGATGCGGCGCCGCCGGATTCGAGATCGGCGACCAACTCGACCTGGTCGCTGAGCTCCGGGGTCATCGGGCCGGGAACAGTCAGCGTGAGGTCGGCCTGAGTGAGGAAGTGATCGACGGGTTCGGGTAGCGCCTTACGCATTGCGGCGAGCACCTGCGAGTCGACGGCCTCGGGACCGGTGTCCGACAACGCGACTCGGCCGACAGAGGTCAGCGACTGATGTGCCGTCACTCCGAGAGTCTGCGCCTCGGCGAGCGTCTCGCCGACGACGCGCGGGGAGAGTCGACGTATCCGATGCGGGTGCCGCCAGGCGAGTGAGGCGGTGACGGTGTCAACGGAAAACGGTGTGGCACCGTCGAGTTCGGTGAGCAGGTCGAGGATGAGATGACGCTGCAAGGGTGCCGTGGCGTCGTAGAGTTCCGACGAGAGCGCTGGATACGCGTTGCCGTCGCGGTCGGGTTCGCCGACCTGCCATGCGCGTCGCGGCATCGACAGCCACGCGTCGAGCAGTGTGGCCCACTGTCTTTCGGGTGCCGAGTGCAGCCACGTATCGGCCGACGACGTCGGTGCGAACGCCTGCTCGCCCCGATCTCCCGCGGGTGGCGGATCGGGGAATCCGACGTCGATGAGGCGTGCGTGCCCCAAGAGCTCGACGAGGAACGACACGCGTTTCTGGTCGAGGCCGGTGACCTTTGCGAGCCTTCGCAATTCGCGAACACCGAGCGCACCCGAGCGCAGCACGGCCGCGGGCGCACGCCCCAGCACGTCGATCAGCGACGTGGTGTGGCGGATGAGTTCGAGCGCCTCGCCACCCGCCGCGGCGTCGACGGCTTTGGCGCCGAACCGCAGTGAGGCGTGCTCGTCGGCGAGGTCGAGGGGCGCGAGAGTGTCTGTGCGCAGCGGGGGGTCGCCGCGAATGAGCGCTGCGACCATTGGGGGTAGTTCGACGGTCTGGTCGTCGATGCGTGCGAGGAGACCCAGCGCGATGAGCCGCGCGACAGGACTGTCGGGATCGGCACCGGGGCCCGCGTCCCGACTCCGTCCGAGCGCCGGACCCCGCGACAGGGTTGTCAGCAGATCGCGCTGGCGATCGTCGACGCCGTCGATCAGTTTCTGCACTTCGTCGGTGGTCAGGTGCGCGAGCGGGCCGGTCAGATGCAGCGCTTTCCACGGCAGGGCCGAGGCGAGGTGCGCGCCCGCGGTGAGTGAATCGGAGTCACCCCAGAACACCGCGCGACGTCGTAGATCGTCGATGCGTCGGGTGATCTCGGCCGACTCGGCACGATCCGACAGCGCCTTCACCAGGGTGTCGGCGTCGACGGAGGCCGGTACCCGCGCGACGCCGGGCCCGGTGGAGAGCGCGATGAACTGCTCGATCACCGCCATCGTCAGCAGATCCAGTTCCTCACCGACGAGTGCGATCGACGCCGCGGCGAGCGCGCGTTGGGCGAGTACCGAGGTTCCCTGTGGCGGCGGAGAGGCGAGGTCGGGACGAAGCGACAGCAGATCGCGCAGGTCGTCGTCTGTGCGCGCGGCCAGATCGTCGGCCAGGCCGATCCGCTGGTCGTCCGTGCTCATTCGATCAAGTCTAGTGGTCCGACGAAAACGGCAGGCGAGTCGTCGGACAGCGGGCGGCGTGGCACAATATGCGCGTGGCTGAGAAGGAAAAGAAGAATCACTACGTCGACAACGGCTGGCCTCGTCATGACGACGGCAGCGTCCCCGACCACGCGGTCTCGGAGTTCGCGGCGGAGATCCCCGGCGCACTCTCGCCGTTCGGCGATGCCGAGTTCCCGCTGCCTGCCGACAAGGTCAACTACGTCCAACCGAAGACCGTCGTCAACCGCTGACGACGTGACGTCGACCTGATGCCTCCCCGGCACGCGAGCGGTCCAGACGAGTCGTCGAACCCTTCTCGTCTGTCGCACCTCGACTCGACGGGTGCTGCGCGGATGGTCGACGTCGGCGACAAGACCACGACGCGACGACGCGCTGTCGCCGCGGGCACTTTTCACACGACCACCGAGGTCATCGACCTCCTGCGCGAGTCCGCGCTGCCCAAGGGCGATGTCTTGGCCACCGCTCGTATCGCAGGGATCATGGCGGCCAAACGTACCGACGCGCTCATCCCGCTGTGTCATCAGTTGGCGCTGTCGGCGGTCGACGTCGACTTCACCGTCGCCGACGATCACATCGACATCGTGGCCACCGTCGAGACCGCCGGGAAGACCGGCGTCGAGATGGAAGCGCTCACGGCAGTCGCGATCGCAGGACTCACCCTGCACGACATGACCAAGGCCGTCGATCGACGCGCCAGCACCGGCGAGATCCGACTGCTCGAGAAATCGGGCGGAAGGTCGGGAACCTGGACGCGCGAAGATGCCTGACGAGAAGATACCTGACGAGAAACCCGTGGCCCGCGTCGTCGTGGCATCGACACGTGCGAGCCGCGG
>NZ_LZMO01000198.1:0-737 GCF_001665715.1 Gordonia sp. 852002-10350_SCH5691597 | reverse complement strand
GGAACCACATCGAGGAACACCGACAACATCGACGGCACGAAATGCACCGACGTCGCCCGCGTCGCCCCGATCAACTCCGCAAGATACAACGGATCGGCATGACCACCCGGCCGCGCCACCACCACCTGCGCACCAGACATCAACGGCGCGAACAACTCCGGAACCGACACATCAAACGTCACCGGCGTCTTCAACACCACCCGATCGCCTGCCGACCACGGATATTCGCCCAGTCCCCACCACAACCTGTTGAGCACGGAACGGTGCGAGACGGTGACACCCTTCGGCCGACCCGTCGACCCCGACGTGAACAACGTGTACAACGCCGCATCACCCGACAACGACCCCAACCGCTCACCATCAGACACCGCAGCCACCGACACATCCACCGACCCCGACGCATCCACCTCAACCACCCGCACACCATCACCCAACTCCACCACCGCCGCAGGCACCGCACCCGCAGCAACCACCACCACACCCACCCCAGCAGTACCCACCATGTACTCCACCCGCTCCACCGGCGCCTGAGTATCCAACGGCACATACTGACCACCCGCAGCAACCACCGCATGAATAGCCACCACAAACTCCACCGACCGCTCCAACGACACCCCCACCGCCACCTCAGGCCCCACACCCACACCCACACCAATCAACTCACGCGCCAACACCGCCACCCGCGCACCAAACTCCGCATACGACACCACCCGACCCTCACACCACAACGCAGGCGC
>NZ_LZMO01000197.1:0-10328 GCF_001665715.1 Gordonia sp. 852002-10350_SCH5691597 | reverse complement strand
CGGCGGCTGCGATGAGCGGAATCTGAAGGGGGAGTCGGCCTATCGCGATCGCCTTGTACACCGGAGGCTTGTGCCACCACATGCGGACCATGTTGATGTTGGCCGGATAGACCGCGACGAAGAGTGCGGCAGCCGATCCCGCGGCGAGTCGACGGGTCTGTGGCACAAGCAATCCGGCGCCGATGCCGACTTCGGCGACACCCGATGCGTAGGTCAGTGTGCGGGCGTCGGTGCCGAGCGCTCCGGCGATCTCGGGCGGCACGATCTCGTCGAAGGGTTTCGGTACGGCGAAGTGCAACGCGCCCATTCCGAGCAGCATGCCGCCGAGCACGCGCGCCAGACGGTTGGAGGGGACGTCTGGCGCCATGTCAGAACTCGATTCGCAGTCGGTCGGATGTGGGGTGGGCCTGACAACCCAGGATGTAGCCGTCCTCGATGTCTTCGGGGTCGAGCGCGCCGTCGTTGTCCATCTCGACGCTACCCTCCGTCAATGTGCAGGCGCACGAACCACATTCGCCCTCCTGACAGGAGTACGGGGCGTCGAGCCCGGCCTCGAGCATGATGTCGATGAGCGATCGGCTGCGCGGCCAGGTGAGTTCGTGTGTCTCACCGTCGAGCTCGACCTCGACGGTGGCCGCGGCGGCCTGTTCGTCGGCGGAGACCTCGGCGAGCTCATGGTCGGCGAAGGGGTCGCCAGCCAGTGAGTTGTACACCTCGGTATGGACGTCGTGGTGTGCGAAGCCGGCGGTGTCGAGGGCGCGGTGTACCGCATCCATGAAGGGGCCGGGACCACACATGTACGCGGTGTGCCCGACGTAGGGCGAGAAGATCTCGGCGAGCGCGGCGTCAGTGGGCAGACCCTTGTCGGTCTCGAGCCAGTGGACGACGGTCAGCCGATCTGTGTTGGCGCGGACGAGTTCGTCGATTTCTGTCGAGAAGATGACGTCTTCGACGCTGCGGTTGGCATAGAAGAAGACCACAGGGACGCTCGACGACGCGAGGGCGGTCTTGAGGATCGACATCACCGGCGTGACGCCGCTGCCCGCAGCGATCAGGAGTAGCGGGTCGTCGAGAGTGCGTGGAGTGAACACCCCCGACGGTGGGAGTACCTCGATCTGCGTGCCTGCGGCGAGGTTGTCGCACACCCAATTCGAGCCGTAGCCGTCGACGGTCCGCTTCACCGTCACCTTGGGTAGCGCGTCGGTCGCGGGCGAGGAGGCCAGCGAATAGCAACGCGCCACCGAGCCGGTCTGCTCGCTGGGGATGCGAAGTGTGAGGAACTGTCCGGGCTTGTAGTCGGTGAACGCGTCTTTGTGTTCATCGGGGATCTCGAACACGATCGAACGCGCATCGGCGGTCTCGTCGATCACGTCGGCCACGGTCAGGATCACACTGCGTGATCCGTGCGGGGTCAGTTCTGCCATCTCGCGGAGTCTCCTGCGTACTGTCGTTCTCGCAGCCGGGTTCGACCAAAACGAGAACCTGTTCTAGTTCAGCCTAGCGTAGCCGATCGGCCCAGGGTAACGGCTGGACTGTGGGCTTGTCGGGGCAGGACCGTCGGGGAGCGAAAGTCTGGCACGAACTAGGCGAGTGCCGTCCGCAGGAACTCGTCCCACGCCGCCCACTGGGCTGCGTTCATCTCGGTGTGGCTCCCGGTCCCGAGGACGGTCCGGTGGTCGACACCGTTGGCGACGAAGTCGGCTTCGAGCTTGGCATGCAGCGGCGACGGAACCGTGAGGTCGAGCGCGTTGAAGAGCAGCAGCGTCGGCCTGGTGTACCCCGACGTCGGCACCGACATGTACCTGTCGAGAGACGCGCGCAGCGCCGGCGAACCGAGTGGCTTCGCGAGCAGGCTCCCGAGCGCGGTTCCCGCTGGAACCGTCGGAGCCGGGCAGCCGGTGCCGACCTTGTCGACGAGGCTGCGTCCGTACGGCGACAGATAGCTGTTGACGTCGACGGCCGGGTCGGCGACGCGATTGCCCGCAAGGACGGCGAGCAGGTAGCCGTAGGCCTTCTCCAGCACGGCAGGTGCCGGCGGGACGTACGGACCGAGGAAGGCCATCACCTTCTCGACGTCCGATTCGGGGTCGACGGCGATGGCGCCGCGGAAATCGGTTGGCGCGCCGTACCGGCTCTGCATGTGCGCGGTGGCCAGCGCGGCCTGCCCACCCTGCGAGGGACCAGCTACCACCCACTTCTTGGCAAGACTTGGTTCGACGCTGCGTGCCGCGTGCAGGAGGTCGATGGTTGCCGCACCCTCGGAGTCGTTGTTCAGGTAGGGGTGCACGCCGGTGCGAAAGCGACCGAGGCCGACGTAGTCGGGCGCGACGACCGCGTAGCCGGACGCCAACAGCCGCGAGGTGAACCTGTCCGCCTTCGCGTCCGGCCCGCTCTGGCCGCCGCAGCCCGGTCCGTAACCGGAGGTGCCGTGGGTATAGGCGACGACGGGCCAGCCTCCGGCCGGCGCTTTGCCTGCGGGGAGTAGGAGACCGCCGCTCGCAGGCACCGGCTTGCCGTCCGCGCCGCGCGTCCAGTAGTCGATCGCGAGGCCGTGGGCGGCGCCGCGCCAACCGTCGGGCCGTGCTTGCGTGTCGATAACTGCTCCGGCGGTACCGGATTCGGTCGCGGCGGGTGCTGCAGCGGTGGGAGCTAGAGCAGGGGGAGCGGCGTCGGCGAGCGGGGCCGTCAACGCCAGGCTCAGCGTAGCGGCGGCCGCGGCGAGCGCCGCTCGGGTGGATACGGCGACTCTCACGACTGCGACCTCCGGAAGAACGGTGAATTGTTAGGCCAGCGCAGAATACGTCGACCGTGTCGCAGAAACGGGTGTTTCTGACAGATGCACGCGAAGCTTTGGTCGCGTCCGTCAGAAACACGCGTATTTGCGCAGGGTGTTGCTCAGTGCAGGGCGCCCAGGCCGTCGGCGAGAGTCGCGCAACCCGACACGATCAGCGCGGTCAGGTCTGAGTCGGGGTGTGCGAGCCACTGCTCGTACGCGGCGAGGGTGGTGCCCAGGCACATCCAGCCGATGGTCTGCGGCACGTGCTCTTCGACGTCGAGTCCCATTCTGCGCGCACAGAATTCGGCTACCACGCGACGCCACTCCGCGTACATCAGCATCGAGTATGCCTGCAGCGCAGGTACTCCAAGCAGAAGTGACATTCGACGACGATGGTGTTCGAGGTAGTCGTCGTCGACGGCGTTGAACGACACCAGGGCGTCGGTCAGGGCCGCGGCGATCGGGAGATCCGCGGGGATCGCGGCGAGCAGCGTGCGCATGTCGTCGAGATGTGCGTCGAAGTCGCCCCAACAGATCGCGTTCTTCGACGGGTAGTAGCGGAACAGTGTGCGCCTCGCGATGCCCGCGGCGTCGGCGATGTCGTCGACGCTGGTGTTCTCGAACCCCGACTCGGTGAACATGTCGATCGCGATGGTGCTGATCTCGTCGCGCGTCGTGATGGGCCTGCGCCCCGGTGTCGCTGCGCCTGTGCCGTCCGAGGTAACTGCGGCTCTGCCGCCCGAGGTCGCTGCTGCTGTGCCGCCCGGTGTCACTGCACGGATCGGCGTGGGGTCCGAAGGGTTCATCCTCACCTGTCCATCCGGATAGTTTTCGCTTTCAGGTGTTTTCCTGCACCCGGTGCCATTATAGTGTGGCGTGATCCACTTCACTTCACCAACACAAGGAGGTCTGGATCATGGCAGATCAGTCAGCCAAGTCTGCACAGGATGTTGCGGCAACCACCGGTGTTCCGGCGGATGTCGACGCCGAACTCGTGGGCGAGTCTCTCGTCGAAGAGGTGTCGATCGACGGGATGTGCGGGGTCTACTGATGTCCGCACCGACATCCCTTCCGGTCACCGGGGGTCGCGACGCGGCCACCGGTGATCCGGTACCGCACGCAGAGTCGGCGCCGGCGTCGCACGTGTTCGATTCGACGCAGGCTTGGCAGCTCAATCCGAAGGTCGCGCTGCGGCCCGAGCCGTTCGGTGCGCTGCTCTATCACTTCGGAACCCGCAAGCTCTCGTTCCTGAAGAACCTCGCGGTGGTCGGCGTAGTCGAGTCCCTGCGCGATCACGACAGCGCCGACGACGCGCTGCACGCCGCGGGTATCGACGGCGCTGCGCGACCGCTCTACCTCGAGGCCCTCGCCGCGCTCGCGTCGTCGGAAATGATCTGTCGCCGCTGACGTTTTGGCGATGAGCTTCCGGCGCTGATTTTTCGGGCGTGGCCTGAACCTCGGACCGTAGAAGACCAGCCCTCTTCGTGCCTGCTCGTCCACGCATGCTTCAAGGAGTCATGATGACCACACTCGAGTTGCCGCCCAGCGCAACTGAACTCGCTGCGACCTCCACGATCGCGACGTCGGCCCGTCCGCCGAAGGTCGGCAGGCTCGTCGACCAGTTCGAGAAGGGCCTCGACGCCCCGATCTGTCTCACCTGGGAACTCACCTACGCGTGCAACCTCGCGTGCGTGCACTGCCTCTCATCGTCGGGCAAACGCGATCCCCGCGAACTCTCCACCGAGCAGTGCAAAGCGATCATCGACGAGTTGCAGCGCATGCAGGTCTTCTACGTCAACATCGGCGGCGGCGAACCGACTGTGCGACCGGACTTCTGGGAGCTCGTCGACTACGCCACCAGTCATCAGGTGGGAGTCAAGTTCTCCACCAACGGTTTACGTATCGACAAGGCGGTCGCACAGCGGCTGGCAGCGTCGGACTACGTCGACGTGCAGATCTCGCTCGACGGTGCCACCGCAGAGGTCAACGACGCGGTCCGCGGACCGGGCTCTTTCGACATGGCGGTACGGGCGCTCGAGAATCTGTCCGACGCGGGTTTTCGCGACGCCAAGATCAGCGTCGTGATGACGCGGCAGAACGTCGCGCAACTCGACGAGTTCAAGGCGCTCGCCGATCGCTATGGCGCCACGCTGCGCATCACGCGGCTGCGTCCGTCGGGTCGTGGCGCCGACGTCTGGGATGACCTGCACCCGCTGCCATCTCAGCAGCGCGAGCTCTACGAATGGCTTGTGGCACATGGTGAGAACGTGCTCACCGGCGACTCGTTCTTCCATCTGTCGGCATTCGGATCAGGCAGCGGTGGGGGCTTGCCCGGCCTGAATCTGTGCGGCGCCGGACGCGTGGTCTGCCTGATCGATCCTGTCGGCGACGTCTACGCGTGTCCCTTCGCGATTCACGAGAACTTCCTCGCGGGCAACATCGTCTCCGATGGGGGGTTCAAGGAGATCTGGCAGAACTCCGACCTCTTCACCGAACTACGCGAGCCGCAGAACGCCGGCGCGTGCACGAAGTGCGCGCACTTCGATGCCTGCCGCGGCGGGTGCATGGCGGCCAAGTTCTTCACGGGTCTGCCGCTCGCGGGACCCGATCCCGAATGTGTGCAGGGTTTCGGTGAGGAATTGCTCGCCGGCGAGCGATCCAAACCCACTGCGAACAAAGATCATTCGCGTGGGACGCCCCTGACCCTGATGACTCGCAGGCCCGACGGCGACTTGACGCCGGTCGGCGGCCCGCCGTCGAAGAACTGCGACGAGAACCCGCTCGCGGGCTTCTCGCTGTAACAACCCAGCACGAGCACGCACCCCGCCCGGTCCGACACCGGGCTCATCCGAACGTGCCCGCGGCATGATGAAATAGGTAGGAACACAACCATGGTCAGCAATCCCTGGGCGCGCAACCCCTGGTTCGAGACGGTCCACGAGGCGCAGCGTCGAGCAAAAAAGCGCTTGCCGAAGTCGGTCTACTCGTCGTTGATAGCGGGAACGCAGGGTGGGCACACCACCCACGACAACGTCGCTGCGTTCGACGAGATCGAGTACACGCCACATGTCGTCGGCGCCCAACCCGATCGTGAGTTGGCTACCACCGTCATGGGCCAGGAACTCTCGTTCCCGGTGATGATCTCCCCGACGGGCGTGCAAGCCGTCGATCCCGACGGCGAGGTCGCGGTGGCCCGGGCAGCAGCGGCTCGTGGAACCGCAATGGGGTTGAGTAGCTTCGCATCTCACCCGATCGAAGAAGTCACAGCAGTCAACGACAAGATCTTCTTCCAGATCTACTGGCTCGGCAGCCGCGACGACATCCTCGCCCGCGCCATGCGTGCCAAGGAGGCCGGCGCGAAGGGCCTCATCGTCACCACCGACTGGGTGTTCAACATCGGTCGCGACTGGGGAAGCCCCGAGATCCCTGAGAAGGTCGACTTCAAGGCGCTGCTGCGGCTGGCACCGGAGATCGCGGTCAAGCCACGCTATGCACTCGACTGGATTCAGGACGGCAAGATCATCATCCCCGACCTGACCGCGCCGAACGTCTCCAAGGGCAAGGGACAGCCGGGACCGACGTTCTTCGGCGCCTACGGCGAGTGGATGAACACCCCGCCGCCCACCTGGGACGACCTGCAGTGGCTGCGCGAGCAGTGGGACGGACCGTTCATGGTCAAGGGCGTCACGAGGCTCGACGACGCCAAGCGCGCCGTCGACATCGGCGCCACGGCACTGTCGGTCTCCAACCACGGTGGTAACAACCTCGACGGCACTCCCGCCACGATTCGCCTTCTACCGGGAATCGCCGACGCCGTCGGAGACCAGATCGAGGTGCTGCTCGACGGAGGTATCCGACGCGGCAGCGACGTCGCCAAGGCCGTTGCCCTGGGCGCTCGCGCGGTGATGGTCGGCCGCGCCTACCTGTGGGGCCTTGCTGCCAACGGCCAGGCGGGCGTCGAGAACGTGCTCGACCTGCTGCGCATGGGACTCGACGGCGTCGTGATGGGATTGGGCCACAAGAGCGTTCACGAACTCTCGCGCGATGACCTGATCATCCAGCCGGGCTTCGAGCGATCGTTCGGCGACGCCTGACCCCGCACGCGGGCGCACCGTCGAGCGCACTTCTGTGCGCCGACGGTGCGTTGCGTCGAACGTGCGCTTGATACTGCCGACTGTGCGCCTGATTTTGCCGACTGTGCGCTCCGTCGCGTCGAGTGTGGGTGGGCCTCGAGAACGCTCAGACCTTGGAGTTGCCCATGTCGATCTGGAACTGGGCGCCGGTGACGGCGCGGGCCGACGGTGAGGTCAGGTAGAGCACGGCGTCGCTGATGTCGTCGGTGGAGGCGACCGGGAAGTGGTCCATCATCGAGATGAAATAGCGTGTGTACTCGCCCATTTCGAAGATCCGCATGGCGGAGGTGTCGGCGATGCCCATCGGGGTGTCGACCGCGTAGGGGTGCACAGAGTTGACGCGAACGTTCTTGGGCGCCAACTCTTTCGCGGTGGTCTGAGCCAGGCCGGTCAGTGCATACTTCGACGCGCTGTAGGCGGCTTGCATCGGCATGGCCTTGAGCCCCGCCACCGACGAGACGACCACGATCGATCGGTTGTCGGCGTCGTTGTCGAGCAGGGCCGGGATGGTGGCGCGCAAGGTCTTCCACGTGCCGGTGACGTTGACGTCGAGAACGTCGGCGAACTGTTGCTCCGGCAGTTCCCACGTGAAGCCCCACGACAGGATGCCTGCGTTGGCGACGACGTGGTCGAGTCGGCCGAACTGCTCGACGCCATCGGCGACCAGCTGCTCCTGAAAGGCGAGGTCGCGCGTATCACCCTGGCGGGCAAGGATTTTGCCGCCGACTTCCTCGACGAGACGCACGGTTTCGGCGAGGTCGGCCTCGGTCGACGGCGGATAGGTGATGTAGTCGGCGACGGTGTCGGCGATGTCGAGCCCGATGATCGACGCGCCCTCACGCGCGAAACGGATGGCGTGGTTACGACCCTGACCGCGCGCGATACCCGTGATGTAGACGACTGTGCCGTCGAACTGTCCCATGGGCAGAACAGTAACACGTTCTAGTTATTGCGCGCGGTCGGATCTGTCGAGCTCAGTCCGTCCACACAGCAGCGGCGTCGACGGACTCACGGTCGGGACCACGAGGCGTCGACGGCGCGGTGCGCGAGAACCGCGGAGCGACCTGCGCCTGACGGACACCGTCGATCTCCACGAGGTTGGCGCGCGCGGCCATATGGGGATCGTCGGGCGCCTCGGCGAACGTGAGCACCGGTGACACGCAGGCATCCGTTCCGTCGAAGACCTTCGCCCACTCGTCGCGAGTACGCGACGCGAACGTCTCGGTGAAGATCTGCCGCAGCTTCGGCCAGTTGGCGACATCGTTCTGCCCGGGCAGGTCGGCGTCGGTCAGTCCGAGGCCGCGGAGCATCTCCGCGTAGAACTGCGGCTCGATAGCGCCGACGGCCATGTACCTGCCGTCCGACGTCTCATAGACCTCGTAGTACGGCGCACCGGTGTCGAGCATGTTGGTGCCACGTTCGTCGCTCCACAAACCCGTGCCTCGAAAAGCCCAGATCATCTGTCCGAGAACGGAAGCGCCGTCGACCATCGCGGCGTCGACAACCTGCCCGCGACCCGACGACGCACGCTCGACAAGCGCCGCGAGTACACCCATCACCAAGAACATCGAACCGCCGCCGAAATCGCCGACGAGATTCATCGGCGGCACCGGACGCTCACCCTCCCGGCCGATGGCGTGCAACATTCCGGTCAGTGAGATGTAGTTGATGTCGTGGCCGGCCTGCGGCGCGCGCGGACCGTCCTGGCCCCAACCGGTCATGCGTCCGTAGACGAGTCGCTCATTGACCGACTCCAGATCCGACGGACCAAAGCCCAGTCGCTCCATGACGCCGGGACGGAAACCCTCGAGAAGAACGTCAGCTTTACCGATGAGCCGCAGGATCTCCTCCCGATCGGCCGGATCCTTGAGGTTGGCCTCGACGACGCGCCTGCCCCGCAGCAGCGCGTCGGCGTTGCGCGCCGGATCGGGTAGCTGACCGGGGCGCTGGATGCGGATCACGTCGGCTCCGAGGTCGGCCAACATCATCGCCGCGTGGGGGCCGGGACCGATACCCGCGAACTCGACAACCCGTACACCGTTCAGCGGACCACCTGTACCAACGCTTTTCGACGATGCGCCCGCGCTGGGCGTGCCTGCCGCGTCGGGCGTCGACGGTGCGTTCATGGATTTCCTCCCGGTCGAATTGGCGCGCCCACCGGTGTGGTGAGCGTCACGCCGTCGCCCCAGAATGCCATACCGAGCGATCGTTCGGCAGAGCCGGGGGCGATCGTTCGGCAGAGCGGGGGCGATCGTTCGGCCGTCGCGTGCGTCCACGGAACGCCTCGGCGCCGATTCCGCGGAAATAGGTACACAAAGTTTTCTGCGGCGGTTACTTCGCGCGCTGCACATCGGTAAAGTCGAGCAAATGACGCGTCCGGCGACTTTGAGTTCGTGCACTTGGCCGGAACTGGAGAATTCTGTGACGACGCTGCTGGTCGCGGTCGGATCACTCGAACAGCACGGGCCGCATCTACCGCTTGACACCGACACCCGCATCGCGAGTGCCGTGGTCGCGCGTGTTCACGCGACCCTCGACGACACGTCGACACTCATCGCACCGCCTCTCGGCTACGGAGCGAGCGGCGAGCACGAAGGCTTTCCGGGCACCATCTCCCTGGGCCATGACGCGCTGCGCAGCGTAGTCGTCGAGTACGGACGCAGCGCCTGCCGGTGGGCGCAGCGCATCGTCTTCGTCAACGGCCACGGTGGCAACGCGCAGACGCTGGTCGACGCGATCGGTCTGCTCCGCTACGAGGGCCGCGATGTCGCGTGGTATCCGTGCGCGTTCGATGGGGCCGATGCGCACGCCGGTACGACAGAAACATCAGTGCTGCTTCACCTTTCGCCCGAAGCTGTGCGTCGTGACAGCGTCGTCGTCGGTAATCGCGCACCCGTCGCGACGCTGCTACCGGCGATGCGTGACGGGGGTGTGGCCGCGGTCAGCGCCAACGGCGTGCTGGGCGATCCGACGACGGCATCGGCCGACGACGGCGCTGCGCACCTCGACCGGTTGGTGAGCCGACTCGGCGAGGCGATCCGGCAATGGGACGTCACCGAAAACGGGCGTCTGCGATGAACGCACCCACCGACGCACCTCCGTCGCCCGCGCCGAGCCGTGACCTGCCGAACGGCTTTCAGGTCCAAATCGACCTGCGATGCGCCCGGCACGGTGACCTGCGCTACCTCGTCGGAGGCTCGCCGACTCGGCTGATGAGACTGTCCGACGCCGCGCTCGGAATGACGTCGGTCGACGGTCGGATCGAAGTGTGCGACGGACCGACGCGAACACTGGCCCGCCGCCTCCTCGACGCGGGAATGGCCAATCCCCGCCCCATGCACGGACCGTCGACCGACGACGTCACGATCGTTGTTCCGGTGCGCGACAACCAATCCGGCGTCGACCGTCTCCTCAACTCC
>NZ_LZMO01000196.1:0-9093 GCF_001665715.1 Gordonia sp. 852002-10350_SCH5691597 | reverse complement strand
GGCGGGGTACCTCGCCGACCCCATGCTCACCGAACTCGAGATCAAGATCGGCCAGGGCGCGAAACCGGGTGAGGGAGGGCAACTTCCGGCACCCAAGGTCACCGTCGAGATCGCCGCGGCCCGCGGCGGCACTCCGGGCGTCGAACTCGTCTCTCCCCCACCGCATCACGACACGTACTCGATCGAGGATCTCGCGCAACTCATCCACGACTGCAAAGCAGCGCGGGTGCGTGTGATCGTGAAGCTGGTGTCGTCGGAGGGCATCGGAACCATCGCCGTCGGAGTCGCCAAGGCAGGCGCCGACGTGATCAACGTCGCCGGGAACACCGGCGGCACCGGCGCGGCGTCGGTCACCAGCCTGCGCTACGCCGGACGTGCAGCCGAGATCGGCCTCGCCGAAGTGCACCAGGCGCTCTGCGCGCACGGTCTCCGCGACAAGGTCGTCCTCCGCGCGTCGGGGGCTCATCAGACAGGTCGCGACGTCGTGGTCTCGGCACTACTCGGTGCCGACAGCTTCGAGTTCGGTACCGCCGCCCTGATGATGATGGGCTGCGTGATGGCCAAGAACTGCAACATCAAGTGTCCGGCTGGCCTCACGACCAATCCCGAACTGTTCGACGGGGATCCGCGCGCCATGGCGCAGTACCTGCTCAACGTCGCGCACGATGTGCGGGAGATTCTCGCCGACCTCGCACTCGGAGATCTGCGCGCGGCACGCGGTCGCACCGACCTACTCGTCGGAATCGACCACCCTGCGATAGTCGGGCGCCTCGACACCGCGCCGCTCCTCGCGCGCGTCGACGGCGAAGTCATCACCGATCCGGTCTACCTCGAGGCCGACTTCTCCGTCGACGACTCGCTGCTGACCCAGGTGCGCGAGTCGCTCTTCGACGCCGGGGCCACCAGTGTCGTCACCACCCCGACGATCCTCGGCAATCGGAACAAGAGTGTCGGTGCGCAACTGGCCGTCGACATCGAGCGCGTCCTCAACCACACCGCACCCGACGACCCCGCTTCCGAACACATCGACCTGGCGCCGACCGTCTACGTCGACGAACGCGGGCGTCGTTATCTCGCACCCGATTCCGTCACCATCCCCACGTCGGGGTCTGCAGGGTTGTCCTACGGCGCCTTCTGCAACGACGGCCTGCGCCTCGAGCACACCGGTACGTGCAACGACGGTGTGGGAAAGTCGATGTCGGGCGGCGCGGTCGTGGTGCGCTCTCCCGGTGGAGGTTCGCCCGCGGAGGGCGGCAACGTCCTGGTCGGCAACTTCGCACTGTTCGGGGCACCGGTGGACGCCTGTTCGTCGAAGGTGAAGCCGGAGACCGCTTCGCCGTACGCAATTCGGGTGCCACCGCAGTGGTCGAGGGCATCGGCGAGTTCGGTTGTGAATACATGACCAACGGCGCCGTCCTCAACATCGGCGGATTCGGCCGAGGACTCGGCAACGGCATGAGCGGCGGCTTCCTCTATCAATACGATCCGGCCTGTGTGCTCGCCGACCGGATCAGTTCGGACTCGGTGCTCGTCGGGGCGATCACGGGAGTCGACGACCCGCTCGCACCAATCCACCACCACGCGGTCCACCTACTCCTCGAGATGCATGCGGAGGCAACCGGTTCCGCACTCGCCACCCGGCTCCTCGAGAACTGGGAGACCGAGCGGCACTACATCAGCTACGCGATGCCGCGCGCCCTGGTGACTCATCAGGACGCCCCGACGCTGTTGGCCACGATCGGTCACCGCGCACTCGTCGACGAACTGTCCGGGTCCATCGCCACCGATCAAATCAGGACTCTCAAGCGACATGTCAAAAGCCAGACGCCGATACTCGACGGCCTCGTCCCCGATTACGGTCACACCGATGACGCCACGATGTACCGGCTCCTCAACGCGTTCACCGTGTTCCATCTCGCCCGCGAGGTCGCCCAGACGCGTCTAAGTCGTTCGAGATCGACGGTCGTCGGTGCGGATTCGCGGTCGGAACACCTCGTCGCGCGAGCCGCACGCAACCTCGTCCTGACCGAAGACTTCGACCTCATCACACGCGTGGGCACGTTCGTCCGCGGCATCCTCGCCGACTACGACGAACAACAGATCGCCGCGCTCATCTCCGCCAAACGGATCGACGACTACAAGCGGGCGCTCGCCGCCCGCAACGTGCGCTCCGTCGACGCGCCGGCGACCTACGGCTGGATCATGCACCAGGACAACCACATCCGTGACGTGTTGGGTTCTCTCCCCGACTTCGACGCACTGTTCGCTTCGCGGACCGTGCCGACGGTCGTCGAGGCACTCGCGGCTGCGGAGCCGCACAGCCCCGTCGCGGCAGCGACACCACACAGCCCAGTCGCGGCCGACGACATCGCACCTCTCTCACACCCGAAGGCGGGATGACATGCAACTGCCCTACATTCCCAACGACATTCCCTTCACGGGCGACCAAAAGGCTTGGCTTGCAGGCTTCCTCGCTGGCCTGAACACGAGAATGACCATGCCGCAACCGGCCTCTGCACTCGGCGTCGGGCACACGCAGGCCGAATCGACGTCGGCCGGACAGTCCCAGCCATTGCTCATCGCCTATGGCACCCAGACCGGAAACGCGGAGATGCTCGCCGAGAAGGCGAAGGCGAAGGCCGCGGAGATCGGCCTCGATGCACGAGTCAGCGACCTTGCCGACCTCGACCTCGCCACGCTCGGCACGACGACTCGACTGCTCGTCGTCACGTCGACCTACGGTGAGGGCGACATGCCAGACGACGCCGAGGACTTCTGGCAGGCACTCGCCGCGCCCGAGGTCGGTCGACTCGACGGGCTGACATTCGGCGTTCTCGCACTCGGGGATTCGATCTACGATGGCTTCTGTCAGGCGGGCAAGAATGTCGACACGCGGCTCGCGGAACTAGGTGCGACACGGGTCGTCGAACGTGTCGACTGCGATGTCGACTATCAGCAGACGGCCGACGAGTGGCTGGCGCGGGCACTACCCCTCTTCGCGCAGGCCAGATCTGACCGCGAATCGTCGACCGTTGCGCAGGCGGGCGAGACCGGAGCCGCGGCGACTGACGTCGAGATCACTGACGTCGAGATCACTCGGACCGACAGATCCGACGCAGAGAAGCCGCCGAAGCCTGCGCGCCAACGCAAGTCGACGTGGGGTCGCAAGAATCCCTACCCGGCGACGGTGATCGCCAACAGCGTTCTCTCCGGCACCGGTTCGGCCAAAGAGGTTCGGCACCTGGTGATCTCGCTGGGCGACAGTGGCATCACCTACGAGCCCGGCGACGGACTGAGCGTCGTACCGCGCAACGATCCCGCGCTCGTCGACCGCATCATCGACAGGCTCGGTGTCTCACCGCAGACACCGGTCGTCGATCGCAAGGAGCAGCGTCCGCTGCGCGAGGCACTGCTCCACCGCTATGAGATCGCGACAGCGTCGAAGTATCTCGTCGACTACATCGCAGCCCGTAGCGGTGATGCCGAACTCACACATCTCGCCTCCACCGGCGACCGCGAAGCGCTCGACGCGTGGCTGTGGGGTAAGGACGTGCTCGATCTACTCAACGTCGACGAGTCGCTGACGATCACCCCCGACGAGCTCCTCGCGGAGTTGCAGCCGCTCGCCCACCGCGTCTACTCCATCTCGTCGAGCCCGCGGGCACACGCCGGCACCGTCCACCTGACGATGGCGACGGTCCGCTACCGGTCCGGCGAGCGCGACCGCGGTGGGGTGTGCTCGACGCACCTCGCAGACAGAATCGCCGACGACGAGACGATCGGCGTGTTCGTGACACCCAACAAGTCGTTCCGCCTCCCACCCGACGACGCGAAGGTCGTCATGGTCGGACCGGGTACCGGCATTGCTCCATTTCGCGCGTTCCTGCACGAGCGGGCCGAACGCGGTGCGGCGGGCAGCAACTGGCTGTTCTTCGGCGATCAACACGAGGCGTGCGATCACATCTACCGCGACGAAATAGACCAGTTCGTGGCCGATGGACTGCTCGACCGCCTCGACCTCGCGTTCTCACGCGATCAGGAACACAAGGTCTACGTGCAGGACAAGATGCGCGCTCACGGAGCCGAACTCTTCCGCTGGCTCGACGACGGCGCGTACCTGTATGTGTGCGGCGATGCGACTCGAATGGCGCGCGACGTCGACGATGCGTTGCACGAGATCATCGCCGAGCACGGCGGGCACAGCGCCTCGGCGGCGCAGGATGTGGTGTCTCAGCTCAAGAAGGACAAGCGGTACATGCGTGACGTCTACTGACCTCACCTCGAGAAGCAGTTGAAAGGATGGCAACGATGCCAGCCAACCCGCCCGATCCACGACAACCGACAACCGGCTCCGCGCGACGCTGCGCACGCGACGGCGCATGCCGCTGCAACCGGGCAGCACACGCCAGCGACCTCGACGCGTTGCTCGCCGACCCGCAGTTCTCGGGACATCTGTTGCGGGGCAACGCTTCCGCGATCGGTCCACACCTACCGCTGCTCGATCAGATCGTGAGCGTGACCGTTGCGGGACCTGTCATCCTCAACGACGTCGGTGTCCACGAGACACCAACCGTGACGGGTGGGCCGATCCGCTGCCGCCCCGGCAGGGTGTCGTTGCGCCTGCACCCCGATCATCTCGGCGCCGCACTCGTCAGCGAACCCGCCGCGCAGGCGCCCCCCATGCTCCGACTCTTCGACACCGACGGAAACACCGCTCACGCAACGTATCTGACGGAGACGTCGGACAGATTGGCATTCGAGGCCATCGGATTATCTGCCGACACGTTCTCGTCCGACAACTCGCCTGACGTCGACATTGCGAACGATGCGCCGGAAGTCGCCGTCTGTTCCGACGACGCCCTCGACGATCAGGTCACCCAGCTCGACAGCATCCTCGCCGACGGCGGGGTGTCACGTCTTGCCACTATGCCGGCACGAGAAGGCTTCGCACGCATCGGCTCTCGCCAGGCCATCGCTGCACTCCAGCATGCTGCGCTCCACAACGTAGAACTGACGATGGCCGCCGCGGCACCGGGCTGTGTCCAGTTGCACCACGATCAGCTCGACGGCGCACGCGAACACGAGGGACAGATGCTGCTGGCATCCGGGCGCGCACGGGCGATGATCAACTTCAATCTCGTCACCGAGTGCTGGGTCACCTGGACGCAGGGCGTGTGGGGCCCGACCGGATCCATCGAGATCTACGACCGCCACGCGCGATGCGGAATGGTGATCACGCAGACCGGCGCGGTACCGCCCGCGATGTTCGACGCGTGGGATCACCTGATGGCCGAACTGGCTGCCTGAACCGACCCTGCCCGACGACCCGATCGGTTGCTGATGTGTCCGTGAGGTCATGTTCGACGACACGAATCGCTCCGCACGAACACCGTTGGTAGACAACCACACCCGTCGAGGTGAGGTGGCGCGACTGAGCGGTCCAGTGGTGTGCGTGATCGAGATGTGTGAGTGACATGCCTCCACTGTGATGTAATGGCATTGTGCATTTCAACCATTACGGACAGGATGCCGTCGGACTGGCCGTCGACCTGGCCAATAACCCTCCGACGGATGCGGACGAGCTCGTCGCCAGATGCGACGCAGCAGGTTTCGTGTTCGACGCCGAGGACGTCGGCCCCGAAGACCTGGACAAGACCCTCGACTATCTCGAACACTGGCGGAATGTCGCGCGCGCGACCGACGAGCAGAAGCGCGCAGACCTGTTGAACGCGTTGCTGTTACGGCACGCCGCCGCTCCCCGACTCACGAACCACGCGCAGACGGGGTGGCATCTACACTTCCGCGACGACGACGTCGCGGGCTGGCAGCAAATCTGTGTGTTGATCTCTGCCGCGACCGCGCTGCACCTCACCGGACGCGGCATCGACCGCATGGGTGCATGCGAACTCGCCGAATGCACCCATGTCTTCGCCGATACCTCGCGCAACGGACGGCAACGCTACTGCTCACCGGCATGCGCAAACCGCGCGGCTGTGCGACGCCACCGCGCCGCGCAGGCCACCAGCTAGCGTCAGTCGTCCTGCGGCGTCAGTCGTCCTGCGGTGTCAGTCGTCCTGCGGTGTCAGTCGTCCTGCGGCGTCAGTCGTCCAGCAGTGTCAGTCGTCCTGCGGTGTCAGTCGTCCTTCATGGCGCCGGGGGCGTTCGACTGCACCTGGAGCAAGAACTCGTAATTGTTCTTGGTCTTCTTGAGCTGGCTGATCAGCAGGTCGATGGCCTGCTGCGAGTCGAGTCCGCTCAGCACGCGACGGAGCTTGTGCATGATGCCGAACTCCTCGGGCGACATCAGCAGTTCGTCCTTACGGGTGCTCGACTGGTTGACGTCGACAGCCGGGAACACACGACGATCCGCGATCTTGCGGTCGAGCTTGAGCTCGGCGTTACTGGTGCCCTTGAACTCCTCGAAGATCACCGTGTCGCCGGTCGAACCGGTCTCGACCAGCGCAGATGCGATGATCGTCAGCGATCCGCCGTTCTCGATGTTGCGAGCGGCGCCGAGGAATCGCTTCGGCGGGTAGAGCGCCGTCGAGTCGACACCACCGGACAGGATGCGTCCCGATGCGGGCGACGCGTTGTTGTACGCACGGCCGAGGCGGGTGATCGAGTCGAGCAGCACCACGACGTCTGTGCCCTGCTCGACAAGGCGCTTGGCGCGCTCGATCGCGAGCTCCGAGACCGACGTGTGGTCTGACGGCGGACGGTCAAACGTCGAGGCGATGACCTCACCCTTGACCGAACGCTGCATGTCGGTGACCTCTTCGGGTCGCTCGTCGACGAGGACCACCATGAGGTGGCATTCGGGGTTGTTGATCGCGATCGCGTTGGCGATGTCTTGCAGGATCGTCGTCTTACCTGCCTTCGGAGGCGACACGATCAGTGCGCGCTGCCCCTTACCGATCGGCATGATGAGATCGATGACGCGAGTGTCGAGTTGCTCCTTGGCCGTCTCGAGACGCAGTCGCTGGTTTGGGTACAGCGGTGTCAGTTTGTTGAAATCCGGTCGCTTACGGGCAGATTCGACGTCCGACTCGTTGACCGAGTCGAGACGCACCAACGGATTGAACTTCTGTCGCTGATTCTGCTGCTCGCCATCGCGCGGGACCTTCACGGCACCGGTGATCGCGTCGCCGCGCCGCAAACCGTTCTTGCGGACGAGATTCATCGAGACGTACACGTCGTTGGGACCGGCGAGATATCCCGAGGTCCGCACGAATGCGTAGTTGTCGAGAACGTCGAGAATGCCTGCGACAGGCTGCAACACGTCGTCGTCGGAGATCTGCGGCTCACCGCCACCCGAACCGTCTCGGTCACGTCCGCGGCGGCGCTCACGGAAGCGACGGCCGCGGCGTCCGCGGCCACCTTCGCCGTCGTCGTCGCGATTGTTGTTGTCGCGATTGTTGTTAGGACCCTGGTTCTTGCCGCTGTTCTGGCCGCCCTCGCCGCTCTGGTTGCCGCCACCCTGGTTGTTGTTGCCGCCCTGGTTGCTGCTGCCCTGCTGAGCCGAGTTCGAGCCGTTCGAGTTCGAACCGCCCTGTCCGCCGTTGCGGTTGCGGGCGCGGTTGCGATTGTTGCCGCCGCCCTGGTTCGTTGCGTTGTCGGACTCACCACGTCCGTTGTCGCCACGCGCGTTGTCACCGCGGAGGTCGTCGCCCCGGCTGCTGTCGCCCCGACTGCTGCCACCATGGTCGTTGTTCGACTGGCCGCTGTCGGTCCGAGTGCTCTGCGCACTCGACTCGACAGACGCGCCGTTCGCGCTATCGGCAGAAGTGGTGTCGGCAGAGCTGCCCGACTGCGGATTGGCGGTGGTCTCGGAGGTGATGGTCATCTGCTCCGGCGCCGAGTCGGCGGATGTTGCGGTCTTCGTGCGGCGAGTCGCGCTGCGGGCTGCCCTGGGAGCCTCCACGTCAGTGGTCTCGGCCTTGGGTGCGGTTGCCTGCTGTGAGGTTGCCTTGTGGGCGTCGGCGGCAGCTGTTCCTGCGCCCTGACGCTCCTTGATGGCGGCGATCAGATCGCCCTTGCGCATTCCGGACGTGCCCTTGATGCCCAGCTCACCAGCGAGTGAACGGAGTTCGGTCAGCACCATGCCGGAGAGGCCTGCGCGTGTCTTGGTCTTGGGTGCGCCTTGGTCGTCGGCGACGCTTGGCGCGGTGATCAGGTCCGTATCAGTCACGGATGTCCTTTCGTTCCTCCGCAGTCAGATGCTGCGTGAGGTCGTGATGTCGCCTACTGAGGTGTCCGACGCCGCTCGATCGGCTCGACGCGTCGTCGACCTTCAGAGGAAATGACCGCCGTCCGTGCTGGATGGGCGGACAAGATTGTGGTCCGGCTGCGGTGTGTCACTCCTGAACTGCTGTGCTCTCGCCTGAACTGCTGGGCTCTCGACAAGAATCTGCTCTCGACGAGAAATGCCAGCTCGCCGATTGCGCGATGCCCCAGATCGGTGACTGCTCTTATTCGCACCCGGGAGCCGACCGGATACTGATCAGAGATCGGTGAGAAGCACGGCGGAACGAGCCTGCGCGGCTAGACCAGTTTATGATAACCCCCCAGGCATGGTACCGGCAACACGCCGAATCCGCATGAGGAGATTCAGCCGATCTGGACGCCGCCCGCGATCTCGAGTTGCTGCACACGAAAACCCTGCTCGGCCGCGAACTCGCGGGCCGTCGAATCGACTGATCGCGTGTCGAGGACCAGCACACTCGGGCCGGCTCCGGAGACCGTCGCAGCATATCCCCGTGCGCGGAGGGCGGCGACGAGCCGCGCGGTCTCCGGCATGGCGGCCGCGCGATAAGGCTGATGCAACCGATCGTCCGTTGCCGCGAACAGACAACTCGGATCGGACGTCAGCGCGACGACAGCGAGCGCTGCGCGACTGACGTTGAAGATCGCGTCGGCACGCGGGACGTCGTCGGGCAGCAGGCCTCGGGTGAACGACGTCGACGACTCGGTCGACGGAACGAAGGCTGTCGCCCGGATGCCGGGATGGACGTCGAGTCGCCGCGCGCCGTAGCGGGCATGCTCGCCGGGTTCGATCCAGGTGACGACCGCTGACCCGAGGACGCTGGCCGCGGC
>NZ_LZMO01000195.1:0-21644 GCF_001665715.1 Gordonia sp. 852002-10350_SCH5691597 | reverse complement strand
AACCCACCGAGCGTCGATCTGCTTGCGGGATGGCTTCTTTCGACTCTCGGCGTACCCACGCAGCGGAAGATCGGCAGCTTCGAGGTGCGGTTGCACCGCGACGAGGGCACCACGGTCATGTCCGTCGACCAGAACGGCAACGCAGTACTCAGCGCCCCGGGCAAACCCGACGGCCGTGTGGCGATGATGCACCGTGACCTGCCGATCTTCCGCTGCGTGGGTACGCCGAGAGTCGAAAGAAGCCATCCCGCAAGCAGATCGACGCTCGGTGAGATGGCGGGCCCGGTGACTTCGGCGGCGGTGATCGGGGTGTGTGGAGGCCGTTCGACGGCCGACGCGAGCAGCGCTCGCCAGCCGGTGATCTGGGTCCACGCGAGGTCGGTGTCGCCGGGGGCGTAGGTGGCGAGCCTGCGTTCGAGGACCGTTTCCGGATTCGCCGACTTCGTCGCGTCGAGAATCCGCCGACGCCCGATCTTGCCCATCGTGTCCTTGGCAGGATCCTCGGGCGCGGCACCGGGCCACCACGTCACGATGGGGGTGTCCGGCAGCAGGAACGGAGTCACGACGCTGCGTGGATGATTCGCCAGCTCACCGTGGAGCGTCAGGAGCACGACCTCCGACGCACCCGCATCACCGCCGACACGGATCTCCGCATCGAGTCGTGACTGTTCGCCGCGCGGATCGCACGAGATCACGATCACCCGGCTCGGGTGTTCGCTACTGGCACCGATGGCCGCCTCGATGGCCGCCTCGGTCGGTTCGCCGTGTTCGGCGACGACCACCAGGGTCAGCACGCGTCCGAGGCTGATGGCGCCTCCGGATTCGCGGACCATGACGATCTTCTTGGCGACCTCGTTGGTCGTCGTGTCGGGCAGGGTGACGATCATCAGTGCCTCCTCGGCGCGGGCAGGGGATGCGGCAAAAGCCGGACGATCGGGCTCGGCCGGGTCAGGGTCGACGCCACGTTCGTCCGGTACGGGCCATCATTTCGTCGGCGGAGTCGGGTCCCCACGTGCCCGACTCGTAGGTGTCGGGACGCCCGGACTGCGCCCAGTGGTCGAGGACGGGATCGAGGATCTTCCACGACAATTCGACCTCGTCGTTGACCGGAAACAGTGACGGCTCACCGAGCAGCACGTCGAGGATCAGCCGCTCGTAGGCCTCGGGGGACGCCTCGGTGAATGCAGTGCCGTAGCTGAAGTCCATGTTGACGTCGCGGACCTCCATGCTCGACGCGGGCACCTTCGACCCGAACCGCAGTGTGATGCCCTCGTCCGGCTGCACCCTGATGACGAGCGCGTTCTGCGAGAGCTCCTCGGTCATCGTCTTGTCGAACGGTAGGTGTGGTGCGCGCTTGAAGACCAGTGCGATCTCGGTCACCCTGCGCCCCAACCGCTTTCCGGTTCGGAGGTAGAACGGCACGCCTGCCCAGCGTCGTGAATCCACCTCGAGTGCGATCGCCGCATAGGTCTCGGTGATGGAGTCGGCGCTGAACCCTTCCTCCTCGAGGAGTCCCGGCACCTTCTGGCTTCCCTGCCAGCCCGGCCCGTACTGGCCGCGCGCGGTGTTCTCGTCGAGAGGCAGGATGTTGCTCGTCGCCGAGAGCACCTTGATCTTCTCGGCCTGTAACTGCTTGGGCTCGAACGAAATCGGCTCCTCCATCGCCACCAGCGCCATGAGTTGGAGCAGATGGTTCTGGATCACGTCGCGCGCAGCACCGATGCCGTCGTAGTAGCCTGCGCGGCCGCCGAGCCCGATGTCCTCGGCCATGGTGATCTGCACGTGGTCGACGTAGTGCGAACTCCACAGCGGGTCGAAGAGTTGGTTGGCGAAGCGCAGCGCGAGAATGTTCTGCACCGTCTCCTTGCCGAGATAGTGGTCGATGCGGAACACCGACGACTCCGGGAACACGGCATTGACGATGGCATTGAGTTCCTTGGCCGACTGCAGATCGTGCCCGAAGGGTTTCTCGATCACCACGCGACGCCAGTTGTCGCCTTCCTCGGCGGCCAGCCCACTGCGTTCGAGTTGCTCGCAGACCGTGGGGAACGCGTTGGGCGGAATCGAGAGATAGAAGGCGTGATTACCGTCCGTGCCGCGCTCCTTGTCGAGCCGCAGGAGCGTCTCGTGCAGGCGGTCGAATGCTGCGTCGTCGTCGAAGGAACCCTGGACGAACCGAAATCCCTCCGACAAACGTTCCCAGACCTCCTCGCGGAAGCCTGTCCTTGCGTGCTCGCGAACGGCGTCGTGGACGACTTTCGCGAAATCCTCGTCGTCCCAATCCCGTCGGGCGAAACCGACGAGCGCGAACCACGGCGGCAACAACCCCCGATTGGCGAGGTCGTACACCGCCGGCATCAACTTCTTGCGTGCGAGATCTCCGGTGACGCCGAAGATGACGAGGCTGCACGGGCCTGCGATACGAGGGAGACGTTTGTCACGTGGGTCGCGCAGCGGGTTCTTCCATCCCGCGGTGTCTGCCACCTACGTCAGCTCTTCTTCGCAGCGGAGAGCTGCTCCTCGGTTGCGCCGAGGAGGTCGGTCCACGCGTCGACGAACTTGGTCACGCCCTCGTCCTCGAGCACCTTGAACACGTCCGAGAAGTCGACGCCGACAGCCGAAATGGCGTCGAAGACCTCACGCGACTCCTTGGCGCGACCCACGATCGACTTGGTGTCGACCCAGCCGTGGTCGGCAAACGCGTCCATCGTCTTTCTCGGCATGGTGTTGACCGTGTTGGGAGCGACGAGTTCGCTGACATAGAGCGTGTCGGCGTAGTCGGGGTTCTTGGTACCGGTCGATGCCCAGAGTGCGCGTTGCGGCAACGCGCCCTGCTCTCGCAGAGCGGGGAAGCGGGAATCGATCTCGAACACCTGCTGGTAGGCGTGGTAGGCGATCCGCGCGTTGGCCAGCGCTGCCGAACCCTTGAGCTGCACGGCCTGTGGCGTGCCGATGGCGTCGAGACGCTTGTCCACCTCGGTGTCGACGCGAGAGACGAAGAACGACGCCACGGAGTGGATCTTCGAGATGTCGTGTCCTGCGGCGAGCGCGGCGTCGAGCCCGTTCAGGTAGGCGTCCATGACCTCCTGGTAGCGCTCCACCGAGAAGATCAGGGTGACGTTGACGCTGATGCCCTCGGCGAGGGTGCGGCTGATCGCAGGCAGGCCTTCTTTCGTTGCCGGGATCTTGATCAGCGTGTTGGGACGGTCGACGATCTTCCACAGCTCCACCGCTTGAGCCGCGGTCTTCTCGGTGTCGTGCGCCAGGCGCGGGTCGACCTCGATCGACACCCGACCGTCGAGGCCGTTGGTGCGGTCGAAGACCGGCCGCAGGACGTCGCATGCGTTACGGACGTCGTCGGTCGTCAGTGTGCGCACCGCGCTGTCGACGTCGGTGTCGCGCGCGGCCAGCTCGTTGATCTGGTCGTCATAGGCAGTGCCCTTGGACAGAGCGGCCTGGAAGATCGACGGGTTGGTCGTCACGCCCACCACGGATTTGGTGTCGACGAGTTCTTGGAGCTGCCCCGAGCTGATCAGGTCTCGGGACAGGTCGTCCAGCCACACCGAAACCCCGGCTGCGGACAATTCTGCGAGCTTCTCGTTCTGTGTCACGGTTCTCTCCTCCAACATCACGCTCCTTGTGGGAGCGCCTCTAGTGGGTTGCCTCGGTTGGGATCTCGATGTTGAGTTGTGGATTCAATCGGCGATCAGCCCGCCACAGCGCGAAGCGAGGCCGCGACGACCGCCTCCGCGGTAATACCGAACTTCTCGTACAGCACCTTGTAGTCGGCGGACGCTCCGTAATGCTCGAGCGACACGATCTGATCGCCGTTGCCCACCCAGCGGTACCACGGCATCGCGATACCCGCCTCGACCGACACCCGCGGCACTGCCGGAGGCAGTACCGAGTCGCGGTAGCCCTGTGGCAGTTCGTCGAACCACTCCATGCTCGGCATGGACACCACGCGGGCCGCGATTCCCTTCTCGGCCAAAGTCTTCTGTGCCTCGACGGCCAACTGCACCTCGGAGCCAGTTCCGATGATGACGACCTGCGGATCGTCGTCGGAGTCGCTGAGCACGTACGCTCCGGCGGCGACCCCCTCGGCCGACGTCCCCTCGAGGACCGGAACGTTCTGACGTGTCAGGATCAGGCCGACGGGATGATTGCGGCGCGTCATCAGGTGGGCCCACGCCGCAGCGGTCTCGTTGGCATCGGCGGGACGCACGACATCGAGATGGGGGATAGCGCGCAGTGCGGCGAGATGCTCGACCGGTTGGTGGGTGGGGCCGTCCTCGCCGAGACCGATGGAGTCGTGTGTCCACACGTAAATCGGATCGATCTCCATGAGCGAGGCCAGTCGCACCGACGGACGCATGTAGTCGGCGAACTGCAGGAACGTACCGCCATACGCTCGCGTCGGGCCGTGCAGCACGATGCCGGAGAGAATTGCGCCCATCGCATGCTCGCGGATACCGAAGTGCAGCGTGCGGCCGTACGGGTTGGCTGACCACTTCTTGGTCGAGATCGCGGTGGGACCGAACGAGGCCGCCCCGTCGATCGTGGTGTTGTTCGAACCCGCGAGGTCGGCCGAACCGCCCCACAGCTCCGGGAGGATCCCGCCGAGCGCCGAGAGAACCTTTCCCGACGCCGCGCGGGTCGCGAGGTCTTTGTCGCCGGGAGCCCACGTCGGGATCACATCGCGCCAGCCCTCGGGAAGCTCATGTGCGTACAGGCGGTCGAACAGCTTCTTGTTCTCGGGGTTGGCGCCGGCCCAGGCGTCGAAGGCCTTGGTCCACGATTCCTTGGCCTCGATCCCGCGCTCGACGAGCTTGCGGGTGTGGCTGATGACCTCTTCAGAGACGTCGAAGTTCTTGTCCGGATCGAATCCGAGAGCTTCTTTGGTCTTGGCGACCTCGTCGGCGCCGAGAGCCGAACCGTGGACGGCGCCCGTGTTCATCTTGTCGGGAGCGGGGTAGCCGATGATGGTGCGCACGCAGATCAGCGACGGCTTGTCGGTGACCTTCTTGGCCGCCTCGATTGCCGCCTCGATCGCCACGACGTCCTCGCCGCTCTCGACCGTCTGCACGTGCCAGCCGTATGCCTCGTAGCGCAGCGCGGTGTTCTCGCCGAGCGCGATGGTGGTGTCGTCCTCGATCGAGATCTGGTTCTGGTCGTAGAACACGATCAGGTTGCCCAGCTCCTGGGTACCCGCGAGCGACGATGCCTCGGACGTCACGCCCTCTTCGATGTCGCCGTCGGAGGCGATGACGTAGATGAAGTGATCGAAGGGGCTGGCTCCTGGCGCGGCGTCGGGGTCGAAGAGGCCACGCTCGTAGCGCGACGCCATGCTCATGCCCACGGCTGACGCGAGTCCCTGGCCCAGCGGACCCGTCGTGATCTCGACACCCTTGGTGTGACGGAACTCGGGGTGTCCCGGCGTCAGCGAATCCCAGGTGCGGAGCGCTTCGAGGTCGGCGAGTTCGAGTCCGAATCCGCCGAGGTAGAGCTGGATGTACTGCGTGAGGCTCGAGTGTCCACACGACAGGACGAAGCGGTCACGACCGACCCAGGTGGTGTCGACCGGGTCGTGACGCATGACGCGCTGGTAGAGCGTGTAAGCCAGCGGAGCGAGACTCATCGCGGTGCCGGGGTGACCGTTGCCGACCTTCTGGACGGCGTCGGCAGCAAGAATGCGAGCCGTGTTGACCGCGCGCGTGTCCGCGTCGGACCAGTCCTCGGGGTAGGCCGCCTCAGTGCGTTCGCGGATCTCGTCGGTATCAGCCACGTGTGCCGTCTCCTGTACGTGTTGGGGTGCCTGCGTGATGCGTGTGGTGCTGGTGCGTCGGGCGAACGCCAACTCGCGGGCGTTGCGTCCGAGTGCTGATGCAGGGCCTTTCGACCCACGATGACCAGAGTAATCGGCCGGTGCCGTCGGTGTGGGGGGTGGCCGGTAACGATCGTCATGTCAGCCGGTCTCCGCAGGTCGGCTACGGCGCGGAGACTCAATTCTTTGATCGAACACCCCAGCGTCTACCATGCTGAGTAGTAGTCGGAAATGCCCGCGAGCCGAATCGTCGGCGGGGCAGGGGAGTTGACGTGAGGATCGGTGAGCGTGTGAGCGGAGATGGTTCCGCCACTTCTCGCGGCACGTCCGAGGTGGATTCTGACCGCCCCGTCAGCGAATCGAACACGACCGCCGACACGAGTTTCGTCGCTCGCGTACGCGGCACGGTGATGGCGTACATCGCGCTCACCAAGCCTCGTGTCATCGAATTGCTGCTGGTGGCGACGATCCCGGTCATGCTGCAGGCAGATCGTGGACACGTCGACCTCAGAATCATCGCGTTCACGCTGCTTGGTGGTTGGTTGGGTGCGGCGAGCGCCAATACGCTCAACATGGTCGTCGACGCCGACATCGACAAGAAGATGCGACGCACCGCGAAGCGTCCGCTGGCCCGTCACGCGGTGACGAGAACCAATGCGTTGATCTTCGGATTGCTGCTCTGGGTGGCGTCGTTCGCTGTCCTGTGGTGGTCGGCGAACCTTCTGAGTGCGCTTCTGGTTTCTGCCACGATCATCTTCTACGTCGGGGTCTACACCCTGATCCTCAAACGCCGCACCTGGCAGAACGTGGTGTGGGGTGGAGCAGCCGGGTGCATGCCGACGCTGGTCGGATGGGCAGCGGTCACAGGTTCGCTCAGTTGGCAGCCGATCGTGCTGTTCGGTGTGATCTTCTTCTGGACCCCGCCGCATACCTGGGCACTGGCGATGCGCTACCGCGAGGACTACAAAGCCGCAGGCGTGCCGATGCTGCCGGTGATCGCCACCGAAGAGCACGTCACCCGCCAGATCCTCATCTATACGTGGCTCACCGTGATCTGCTCGTTCCTGCTCATCGGAGCCGCGAGCTGGATCTACGCGGGCGTCGCGGTGCTGGCAGGCGTGTGGTTCCTCAACCGTGTGCACAAGCTCTACCGCGACACCCGACGCGGCGTCGAGGTGGCACCGTTGAAGGTGTTCCTGCAGTCGAACGAATACCTCGCGGCGCTGTTCTGCGGACTTGCCATCGACGCCGTCGTCAACCTGCCGACCATCGCCAGCTACTTCTGACGAGTGGCCGCAGGTCGGCGTGATCGCCTCACGGAATGAGTGCGGTTGCTCCCGTGGTGATCCGGTTCTCCAGGTCGATTTGGGCCTGGGCGGCGTCGGCAAGGCGATATTCCTGACCGACTCGGGCATCGAGGCCGTCGAGAACGGCGTCGAAGTATTCACCCGAACGCCAACGCAATTCGTCCGTGTTCGCGATGAAATGGCCGAGCGTCGGGCGCGTCACCGACAGTGAGCCTGCCGGGTTGAGTCGCTGGATATCGAACGGCGGGACAGGTCCGCTCGCCGCCCCGAACACGACGACGATCCCGCGCACCGCAGTCGAGGCCAGTGACTGTTCGAAGGTGTCGGCTCCGACGCCGTCGTACACCACCGGCACGCCCTTGCCGTCGGTGAGCTCACGAACCTGTCCGACGAGGTCGTCACCGTATCGCAGGACGTGGTCGGCACCTGCCTGCGTCGACAACGCTGCCTTCTCGTCTGTCGACACCGTGGTGATCACCGTGATGCCGCGACGCTTGGCGAGCTGCGTCAGGATCAGGCCGACGCCGCCGGCGCCCGCGTGGAGCAGGATCGTGTCACCGGAAGCCGGGTGTGCACTGCCGTCGAGCAGATAGTGGGCGGTGAGGCCGCGCAGCATCGTCGAGCCTGCGACGACGTCGGGAACACCGTCGGGGACCGGGATGGCGCGTGCGGCGCGTACCGCAACGAGCTCAGCGTACGAGCCTGGTGCGTCGACCCACGCGATTCGTTGACCCGGCTCGAGGTCGGTGACCTCGCTGCCGACCGCGACGATCTCGCCCGCTCCCTCGGTGCCCGGGACGTACGGCGGGGTCGACGGGTACATGCCGCGTCGCAGATAGGTATCGATGAAGTTGACCCCGATCGCGCTGGTCCGCGCGATCACCTCGTCGGGAGCGGGGATGGGGTCGTCGACCGTCCCGTAGTTGAGCACCTCGGGACCGCCATGATGTGTCACCTGGATTGCGCGCATGAGTCGTTTCTACACGGCGCGAAATTCTGGCCGTCGCCGGTACCGAACGCCGCGCTAGGGGTTTGATTCGCTGCTGGAGTTGCGCGTGCCGACGACCGGCGGGTCGACCGACCACGGGAAGTTGATCCACCTGTCCGTTGTGCGCCAGCAGTAGTCAGGAGTCGTGATGGTGTGCGGCTTCTGGTAGACCACCGCATTGCGGACCTCGGCGACGCGACCCTGTTGCTCGCAGAAGTCGTCGACAAGTTTGAGCGTCTTTCCGGTGTCTGCGACGTCGTCGACGACCAGCACCCGCTGATCGTGCAGGCCGCTGCTCTCGAGTAGCGAGGGGAGCATCACGGGCTCGGACAGCGTCTCACCGATGCCGGTGTAGAACTCGACGTTGAGCGAGAGCATCAGCTTGCAGTCGAGGGCGTATGCCATTGCCCCGGCGGGGATGAGGCCGCCGCGGGCTATCCCGATGATGATGTCGGGGACGTAGCCGTCGTCGGCGACCATCTGAGCAAGCTCGCGGCATGCGACGCCGTTGAGTTCCCAGGTGAGGATTTCGCGCTCCTGCGCGGGCGAGTTCATAGATGACAACTCTGCCAAGTCTGCGGCTGCCGCACACCTCGGATGGGTCACTGGCCGTCGGTCGGTATGCTCTACAGACCATGAGCGACGAGCAGAACACCGAAACCGCCGAGAGCGACAGCGTCGAGGGCTCGGCACCGCCGGTCAAGGCGCCTGCCGCGGTCGTCGCGTCGATCAAGAAGTTCGTCGCCACCGAGGGTGGGGCCGCGAAAGCCGTCCTGCAGCCCATCGGCACCGCCGGGGTGCGCATCACGCTCGTCGGGGAGTCCAACGGATACCTCGGCGACCGGGTCGTCGACGACGTCGCGACCGCGCATGCCGTCGTCGACGCCGTGCCCGGCCTCGAAATCGGGGAGTGGGATCGGGAACTGACGTCGAAGGCGACCGTGTCGCCCGAGCACTATCGCAAGATGGCCGGCTGGGTTGCCCATTCCGAGCATTTCCCCAAGGCGCGCAACAGCGCGATCATCTGACGGTTAGGCGGGCGCTCCCGGTCAGTTGACGGGTGCGTCGCCGCGTTCGCGCTGGCCGACCTCGTCAGTGTGATCCCTGCCCGAGTATTGATTACTGCCCGACCGCTGATCACTGCCGAACCACAGCACCAGCCAGGTGGCGCCGATCATCAGCAGCGCGCTACCGAGCATGTGCGCGATGACCAACGCCATCGGAAGGTTGGTGGCGTACTGGATGCCGCCGATCACGCCCTGCAGTGCAAGCAGCCCGACGTAGATGAGCGCGGCTCGGGTCTGCGGCATGTGGAGAACCCGTGCTGTGACGGCCACCGCCAGTGCCAGACCCACCAGCACGAACACGAAGTCGGCGTGCAGCTGTGTCATCGCGCCCGGGTCGAGTCCGTTGCGTGGCGCGTCTGCGTCACCCGCGTGAGGCCCCGATCCCGTGACGACGGTCCCGACGTAGATGGTCGCCCAGGTGAGGAGATAAATCAGCCATGACAGGGCGCTGCCGAGGCGGGCCGCCACGATGTTCGTCGTCTTGTCACGCTCGCGCGGCGAGGTCCGGAACACCAGAACGGTTGCCAACGACACCAACGCCATCGACAACACAAAGTGCAGCGAGACGACCCACGGATTCAGATCGGTGAGCACCGAGATGCCGCCGATGATTGCCTGAAACGGGATGCCGAGCGCGATGAGTGTTGCCAACCAGCGGTCGCCGCGCGTCGAGCCGCGTCGACGGAACACCGCGAGCCACGTCCCGATGGCCACAACGACGAGGACCCAGGTGAGCATCCGGTTGCCGAACTCGATGGCTCCGTGCATCCCCAGCGCCTGATGCGGAACGAAGGAACCGTCGGTGCACTGAGGCCATGTCGGGCAGCCGAGACCCGAACCGGTGAGGCGCACTGCGCCGCCGGTGACGACGATGCCGACATTGACGACCAACTGTGCGATGGCCCAGCCATATACGAAACGCGCCGTTGGGTCTGCGAATCCGGGGACGCGGCCGAACAGGCCACGACGTCGGGTCGTGGTGTCGCGCGATGCGGCATCGGGGGATTCGGGGGAGCGCTCGGTACGCGTATCTGACGTCGTCATTGGAATCGAAACCACCTCACCGCCAGCGCAGAGCCTATCGCGGCCCAGGCCAGCAAAACCACTACGCCGAAGACGTCGACACGCCCATCGGCAGCTTGTTGCAGCGCTTCGGTCAACGCACCAGACGGCACCACGCGAGCCACCCACCAGACCGAGTCGGGTACACGCGACGACATCACGACGAGGCTGCCGATGCCCAGCATCGCGAACCACAGGAGATTGGCCAGCGCCAGGACGATCTCTGCCTTGAGTGTTCCGCCGAGCAGTAATCCGAGAGCGGAGAACGCAGCCGTGCCCAGCGCGATGATCAGCGCGCCGATCAGCAGGCCGATGGGTTCGGGACGCCATCCGAATGCGACGCCGATAGCTCCGAGCAGGATCGCCTGTGCGATGACGACGATGACGACTGCCATCGCTTTGCCCGCGATGATGCCCCACCGCGGAATCGGCGTCGCCCCAAGCCTTTTCAGTGCGCCGTATCGTCGGTCGAACCCGACGGCGATGGCCTGTCCGGTGAATGCGGTCGACATGACCGCGACGGTCAGGATGGCGGGCACGAAGGTCGCCGCGCGTTCGGCGTTGGTCGTGCCGAGGTCGGTGTCGAGGGGTAGCAGACACAATCCGATCAGCAGGGTGATCGGGATGAACATCGTCAGCAGCAACTGCTCGCCATTGCGGAGCAGCAGGGTCAGCTCGAGCCGCGTCTGCGCGGCGAGCATCGCGGGAAGCGACGCGGGTTGCGGGTGCGGGGCGAAGGTTCCCGGCGGGAACTGCGACGTCGACCGAGTGCGTGCGGCGGTCATCGACGCAACTCCCGTCCGGTGAGGTCGAGGAAGACGTCCTCGAGGCTGCGGGTCTCGACGCGCAGATCGGTGGCGAGAACGTTGATCTTGGCGCACCACGCGGTCACCGTCGCCAACACCTGTGGTGTCACGTCGCCGCTGACCAGGTAATTGCCCGGCAGCGGTTCGGTACAGCGATAGTCCTCGGGCAGCGCGAGTTCGAGCATCGTCAGGTCGAGCCCGCGCGGTGCGGTGAACCGCAGTTCGTTCTCGGCCCCGCGACTCGTCAGCTCCGCCGGGGTGCCGTTCGCCACGACCTTGCCGTGGTCGATGATCACGACCTGGTCGGCGAGTTCTTCTGCTTCGTCCATGAGGTGGGTGGTGAGCAACACCGAGACGCCGTCGCCGCGCAGACGGTCGATGATCTCCCAGACCACCAGGCGTGCCTGGGCGTCGAGTCCGGCGGTGGGTTCGTCGAGGAAGACCAGTTCGGGTCGGCCGACGATGGCGCACGCGAGCGAGAGCCGCTGCTGCTGACCACCGGAGAGGCGTCGGAACGGGGTACGCGCGGCCGATTCGAGACCGAGAGCGTCGAGCAGCCAATCGGGATCGATGGGGTCGGCCGAGTACGCGGCGCACAGCCGCAGCATTTCCTCGGCGCGAGCACCGGGATATGCGCCGCCACCCTGCAGCATGACGCCGATCCGGGTGCGGAGTCTGTCGTTGTCGCGCCAGGGGTCGAGGCCGAGCACTGACACGCTGCCCTCATCGGCGTGCAGGAACCCCTCACAGATCTCCACCGTCGTGGTCTTGCCCGCGCCATTGGGGCCGAGGAGCGCGAGGACGGTTCCGGACTCCAGGTCGAGGTCGAGCCCATCGACGGCGGCCCGGTCGTCGTAGCGCTTCACCAGTCCGCGTACGCGCACCGCGGCGTCGGGTTTTGTCGTCGAGTCCGTCGAGACGGATCCGCGAGAGCGACGATCGGTCATCGGATCGTCTGCCGGCGATGGTGAAGGTGAAGCCGTGCTGCGCACACGCCAAGACTATGCGGTGAGGGGTGCTGGAGAGAAAACGGTGCTGCTCCCGACGCCCCTGTGCCCGACGTCGTCACGCGTCGGTGTTCGACGTCGAGCGGCTGCGTCTATGCCGGGTGAACGGCAGATCCTCGAAGAACAGCGCCGTCAGTATCGCGACCATGATCACACCGGCGAGCAGGCCCTGCGCGAGCACGACGCCGCTCGTGTTGGAACTCGTCGGCATGACAACGATCGCAATGATCGCCGACGCCGCGATGCTCAACACGCGGAACCACGGGCCGGTCGCCCACGCGGCGAGGGGGATGACGGCCCACAACAGGTACCAGGCCTGCACGAACGGGAAGAACAAGACGACGGTGGCCATCGCGATCCCGAGCCCGCCGAGCGGGTGGAGTCGTCCGGCGAGGGTCGCCAGCATCCAGCGGACGACGAAAATCGCGGCGATGAGCTGCCCGATGGGGCGCGCGACGTCGAGGATGGCCTGCGTCTGATCGCCGAGGCCGAGCCACACGCCGACCCTGCCGGTACTCACCGACATCAACGTCGGCATCGACATCCAGGACCGCACGATCTCGCCCGTCGACAGCGTCGTCGTCCACCCGAAACCGAGTCCTGTCCCGGCACAAATACCCACCACGACTATGGCGAGAATCACGAAGAGGAAGCCTGCCGACGCCGCGAGCGCACGCACCGAATCCCGCGACCGCGACCACCACGTGCTCACCGGAGCATGACGAAGCGCGGGCAGCGTGGCGCCCCACCGTCTTGCGAGGGCGACGCCGACGAATCCGAGGGCGAGCATCGATGTGACCTTCACCATGGACGACGCGGCGATCACCGCAGTGCCCGCGATGAGCAACCAACCCGCCTGGCTTGGCCAGAATCCGGAGCCTCGCAGCCTCCCGCTGCTGTAGATCCCCGCGAAGCACAGCTCCAGTCCGACGAGCATCAGGCCGAGCATGAGTGCCTCGTTGTGGATGCCTCCGACGAGGTGCAGGATCACGAGCGGATTCATCGCGCCGAGCCACAGAGCCGCAACGCCCGACACCCCGCAGCGCCGTGCGAGGCGGGGCAGCGCCCAGACGATCAAGCCGACCCCGAGCAGTGCCACGAGTCGATGCAGGAAGATCGCCGCGGTGATGTTGTCCCCGGTGATCTTGGTGATGCCCTCACCGATCCAGATGAAGAACGGACCATACGGCGCGGGGGTGTCACGCCAGAGATTGGGCACGGATCGCGTGAGGACGTCGTCGACGCCGAGTCCGCGAACAGGACTCACCGAGTAGGGATCCATGCCGCGTTCGGCGATGGCGCTCTGTGCCAGATAGGAGTAAATGTCTTTGCTGAGCAGCGGTGGAGCGACGAGGATCGGGGCGATCCAGAGCAGCAGCGTGCTGTCGGCCTGGCGTCGGGTCATGCGCCGCTGCGGGCTTCGACCCTCCAGCACCTCGACGCTGAATCGGCCGACCGCGAAGCGTCCGATCATCAGCCATGCGACGACGAGCATCAGCGTTCCGCCGATCGACATCGTCAGTGCCGTGCTCCACATCCGGGACGGCAGCGACAGGAGGCGCATTCCCGCGACGGGATTCTGCAGCACGGGGATCTGGCCGGTACCCAGCGAACCGATCAGCAGCAGCACCGATCCGGTGGCTCCGAAGATCTTGATCCGGAAGAGTCGCCGATTCTCCTCCGCGTTGAGTGGGCCGACTTCCTGTTCGGTCTCGTGCAGTGTCGCGACCGACCGGCCGTAGTCGCCCGTCGTGTCCGAGTCCGTGTCGGCTTCTCGCGCAGACTTCAGCCCGAGGTACGTCGCGGCACGACGCAGGACACTGGTTTCTGACACGAGACGACTGTAATGGTTGCCTCGTCATGTCCCTTCGACACCGCACCCGAGCGCCGAGTCGGTCACCGCTTAGGTCACCCTTGCTGGAAGCGGGGAAGTAATTACGTCACACTGGCGTTGTGAAAACCATGCGGAGTGATGCAGTGCTGTCTGCCGACAGCGCCCGTCCCGGTGTGGTCGCCGATCCAGGAGCCATGCCCGCCGACGGGCAGACACGTGCTGCCGTGGTGTCGCTGCTCGTCGAAGACGGGCCGCTGACCGCGGGAGAGATCGCCGAGCGGTTGGGTATCAGTCCTGCAGGCGTGCGTCGTCATCTCGACGCGCTCGTCGATGCCGGTGATGCCGAACACGCCTCGCCCGGTTTCGGCCGGGGCGGTGAGCGCGGACGGGGCAGGCCGGCGAAGTGGTTCCAATTGACGGCGACCGGTCGTGGAAAGCTTCAACACGCATACGACGACCTCGCCGGGGCAGCCATGCGCAAGCTCCGCGAGATCGCCGGTGAGGAAGCGATCGGTGAGTTCGCACGTGACCGGATCGAGGGCATCGTCGACGGGGTACGTCCCGTAGCGGAGTCCGGCTCGGTGGCCGACACCGTCGAAGAGATCGCCGACGCTCTCACCAGCGCGGGTTACGCCGCCAACACCAGATTGGTCGGCTCCGGCGTCCAGATTTGCCAGCACCACTGCCCCGTGGCACATGTCGCGGCCGAGTTCCCCGAACTCTGTGAGGCAGAAACCGCGGCGTTCACCGAGCTTCTCGGTACGCACGTACAACGTCTCGCGACGATCGCCAACGGCGATTGCGCGTGTACAACGCATGTCCCCCTGATGATCGGCGACAACCAGCCCGGCAATGACGCCGTCGCCGACCCGAAGCAGACGAGTCGAAAGGCCCAGCGATGACAGTTACAGATGGACAGGCTCCATTGACCCAAGAGGAGACCATCGCCTCACTCGGCACGTACGGATACGGGTGGGCCGATTCCGACGTCGCAGGAGCGAGTGCGCAGCGTGGACTCTCCGACGCCGTGGTCGCCGACATCTCGTCGAAGAAGAGCGAACCGGACTGGATGCTCGAGAACCGCCTCAAGGCGCTGCGCATCTTCGACCGCAAGCCCATGCCGCACTGGGGTGCTGAGCTCGACGGCATCGACTTCGACAACATCAAGTATTTCGTGCGCTCGACCGAGAAGCAGGCAGCTTCCTGGGACGACCTGCCCGAAGACATCAAGAACACCTACGACAGGCTCGGCATCCCCGAGGCCGAGAAGCAGCGTCTCGTCGCAGGCGTCGCGGCGCAGTACGAGTCCGAGGTGGTCTACCACCAGATCCGTGAGGACCTCGAGCAGCAGGGCGTGATCTTCCTCGACACCGACACCGGTCTCAAGGAGCATCCCGAGATCTTTCGCGAGTACTTCGGATCGGTCATCCCGGCGGGCGACAACAAGTTCTCCGCGCTGAACACCGCGGTCTGGTCGGGCGGATCGTTCATCTACGTGCCCCCGGGCGTGCACGTCGACATCCCGCTGCAGGCCTACTTCCGGATCAACACCGAAAACATGGGCCAGTTCGAGCGCACGCTGATCATCGTCGACGAGGGTGCCTACGTGCACTACGTCGAGGGCTGCACCGCGCCGATCTACAAGACCGACTCACTGCACTCGGCCGTCGTCGAGATCATCGTGAAGAAGGGTGGACGCTGCCGCTACACCACCATTCAGAACTGGTCGAACAACGTCTACAACCTGGTCACCAAGCGTGCCAAGGCTGAGGCGGGCGCCACGATGGAGTGGATCGACGGCAACATCGGCTCGAAGGTCACGATGAAGTACCCGGCAGTCTGGCTGACGGGCGAGTACGCCAAGGGCGAGGTGCTCTCCGTCGCATTCGCCGGTGAGGGCCAGCATCAGGACACCGGATCGAAGATGGTCCACCTCGCGCCGCACACCTCGAGCAACATCGTCTCCAAGTCGGTGGCGCGGGGCGGCGGACGAGCCTCCTACCGCGGTCTGATCAAGGTCAACAACGGTGCGCACGGCAGCCGTTCGACGGTGAAGTGCGACGCATTGCTCGTCGACACCATCAGCCGTAGCGACACCTACCCGTACGTCGACATCCGCGAGGACGACGTCACGATGGGCCACGAGGCCACCGTCTCCAAGGTCAGCGACGATCAGCTCTTCTATCTGATGAGTCGCGGACTGACCGAGGACGAGGCGATGGCCATGGTCGTGCGCGGATTCGTCGAGCCCATCGCGAAGGAACTCCCGATGGAGTACGCGCTCGAACTCAACCGCCTCATCGAACTCCAGATGGAAGGAGCCGTCGGCTGATGGCTGATCCGACAATCCCGGTCTCGGTTCCGGGCAGCACAGTCGCGCCCGTCAACCGCGGCGAAGCCGCCCCTGTCAACAAGGGTGAGCTGTTCACCTCGTTCGACGTCGAGGCGTTCGAAGTCCCCAGCTCACGTGAAGAGGCGTGGCGATTCACCCCGTTCCGACGCTTGCGGGGTCTGCACGACGGCAGCGCGACGGCCGACGGACAGGCAGCAGTCGCGGTCACCGGCGCAGGTGACGGCGTCAGCGTCGAGACCGTCGGTCGCGACGACAAGCGACTCGGTCAGGGTGGAGTCCCGTTCGATCGCATTGCGGCGCAGGCATATTCGTCATTCACCGAAGCCACGGTCGTCACCGTCGCCCGCGAGGTCGAGGTCGGCGAGCCGATCGTGATCACACTCGAGGGCCCCGGCGTCGACAAGACGGCGTTCGGTCACGTGCAGATCCGCCTCGAGCCCTTCGCGCGGGCCGTCGTCGTCTTCGACCAGAAGGGCAGCGGAACCTACGCGGAGAACGTCGAGTTCATCGTCGACGACCAGGCCGCGTTGACCGTCGTCAACGTCCACGACTGGGCCGACGACGCCGTGCACGTCGCAACGCACCACATCAAGGTGGGTCGCGATGCCGTGCTGCGGCACTTCGCGATCAGCCTCGGCGGCGACCTCGTCCGGCTCTCACCGCTGGTCCGTTACGCGGCACCGGGCGGCGACGCCGAACTGTGGGGTCTGTACTTCGCCGATGCCGGACAGCATCTCGAACAGCGACTCCTCATCGACCACAACCAGCCGAACTGTCGCTCCAACGTGGTGTACAAGGGTGCGCTGCAAGGAGATCCGTCCGGCGACCGCAGTCGTGAGGCGCACACGGTCTGGATCGGCGACGTGCTGATCCGTCCGGAAGCGGAGGGCACCGACACCTTCGAGCTCAACCGCAACCTGCTGCTCACCGACAACGCGCGTGCCGACTCGGTGCCGAACCTCGAGATCGAGACTGGCGAGATCGTCGGTGCAGGCCACGCCAGCGCCACCGGCCGATTCGACGACGAGCAGCTGTTCTACCTGCAGGCCCGCGGCATCCCGGAAGACCAGGCCCGACGCCTCGTCATCCGTGGATTCTTCGGCGAGGTCATCGCCAAGATCACGGTGCCCGAACTGCGCGAACGTCTCTCCGCCGCCATCGAACACGAACTCGAGATCTCCGGCGCCTGATCGCGCGTGGACCGCTGATCGAGCTTCAACCCGCTGATCGAGACCGAACCCGCCGATCGAGACCGAACCCGCTGATCGAGACCGAACCCGCTGATCGAGACCGAACCCGCTGATCGAGCTTGTCGAGATCACCGAACCCGCCGATCGAGCCCCGAACCCGCTGATCGAGCTTGTCGAGATCACCCAGCCCCAGAAAGAAAGCCACATGAGCACACTCGAAATCCGTGACCTGCACGTCGACGTCGCGCAGTCCGACACCGACGCCGAGCCGATCCACATCCTCAAAGGCGTCGACCTGACGGTGAAGTCGGGGGAGACCCACGCACTGATGGGCCCCAACGGCTCCGGCAAGTCGACGCTCTCCTACGCGATCGCAGGCCACCCGAAGTACAAGGTCACCAGCGGCACCATCACCCTCGACGGCGAGGACGTGCTGGAGATGAGCGTCGACGAGCGCGCCCGCGCAGGTCTGTTCCTCGCGATGCAGTACCCCGTCGAGGTTCCCGGCGTCTCGATGTCGAACTTCCTGCGCACCGCGGCGACCGCCGTCCGTGGCGAGGCTCCCAAGCTGCGCCACTGGGTCAAGGAGACCAAGGAGGCGATGACCGCACTCGAGATCGATCCGTCGTTCGCCGAGCGCTCGGTCAACGAGGGCTTCTCCGGTGGCGAGAAGAAGCGTCACGAGATCCTGCAGCTAGACCTGCTCAAGCCGAAGTTCGCAATCCTCGACGAGACCGACTCCGGCCTCGACGTCGACGCTCTGCGCGTCGTCAGCGAGGGCGTGAACACGTACAAGGCCGAGGAAAACGGCGGCATCCTGCTGATCACGCACTACACGCGAATCCTGCGCTACATCAAGCCGGACTTCGTGCACGTGTTCGTCAACGGTCGGGTCGTCGAATCCGGTGGGCCCGAGCTGGCCGACGAGCTCGAAGAGAACGGTTACGTCCGCTTCACGACGGCTGCTGCGGCGGGCTGAGCCATGTCGACGGAGACCGTGGCCGACAAGGCTTCGACGCTCGACGTCGACGCCATCCGTGCCGATTTCCCGATTCTGTCCCGCACGGTGCGCGACGGAAAGCCGTTGGTCTACCTCGATTCCGGTGCGACCTCGCAGCGTCCGGTCCAGGTGCTCGATGCCGAGCGTGAGTTCCTGACCACCCACAACGCGGCAGTGCATCGCGGCGCGCACCAACTCGCCGAGGAGGCCACCGACAACTACGAGGGTGCGCGCGAGAAGATCGCCGCCTTCGTGGGAGTCACCGCGCCCGAAACGGTGTTCACCAAGAACGCCACCGAGTCGTTGAACCTCGTCACCTACACGCTCGGTGACGACCGGAGCGCTCCGCTGTTCGGCGGTCGCATGCTCGGTGAAGGCGACACCGTCGTCATCACCGAGCTCGAACACCACGCGAACCTGGTTCCGTGGCAGGAGTTGTGCCGACGCACCGGCGCCACACTGAAGTGGTACGGCGTCACCGACGGTGACGACGGAGACGCGGGCCGGATCGACCTCGACTCGCTCGAACTCGACGACAGCGTGAAGGTCGTCGCGTTCACCCACCAGTCGAACGTGACCGGGGCGGTGGCCGATGTCGACGAGTTGGTTCGCCGAGCTCGTGATGTCGGTGCGCTCGTCGTGCTCGATGCCTGCCAGTCGGTTCCGCACATGCCAGTCGATTTCCGTGCACTCGACGTCGACTTCGCGGCGTTCTCCGGGCACAAGATGCTCGGACCGTCGGGTGTCGGTGTGCTGTACGGCAAGGCAGAGCTTCTCGCTGCGCTGCCTCCGTTCATCACCGGCGGATCGATGATCGAGACCGTCACGATGGAGGCAACAACCTACGCCGATCCGCCTCAGCGGTTCGAAGCAGGCGTGCCGATGACCTCGCAGGTCGTCGGGTTGGGTGCAGCCGTCGACTACTTGTCGGCAATCGGGATGGATGCTGTTGCCGCGCATGAGCATTCGCTCGTCGAACACGCACTGCGTTCGCTTGGTCACATCGATGGACTGCGCATCATCGGACCGACCACGACCGAAAACCGTGGTGGTGCACTCTCGTTCGTCGTCGACGGAATTCACGCACACGACCTCGGGCAGATCCTCGACGACGAGGGTGTCGCGATCCGCGTCGGACATCACTGCGCATGGCCTCTGCACCGGCGCTTCGGAGTTGCCGCGTCGGCTCGCGCATCGTTCGCGGTGTACAACACGCACGACGAGGTCGATGCGCTGGCAGCGGCAATCGTCAAGGCGCAGCGTTTCTTCGGAGTCATCTGACATGCGTATGGAGCAGATGTATCAGGACGTGATCCTCGATCACTACAAGCATCCGCACGGACGTGGATTGCGCGAGCCATTCGGGGCCGAGGTCCATCACGTCAACCCGACGTGTGGTGATGAGGTCACCCTTCGGGTGGCCCTGTCGGACGACGGGAACACCGTCACCGACATCTCCTACGACGGGCAGGGCTGCTCGATCTCGCAGGCGTCGACATCGGTGCTGTTCGACCAGCTCGAGGGCGCCAGCGTCGACAAGGCGCTGGAGACGGTCGCCTCGTTCAACGCGATGATGACCTCCCGCGGCTCCGACGAGGGCGACGAAGACATCATCGGCGACGGCATCGCGTTTGCCGGAGTGAGCAAGTATCCGGCACGCGTCAAATGTGCACTGCTGGGCTGGATGGCGTTCAAGGACGCCCTGGCGCAGTCGGTGGAAGAACGTGAATCAGAACAGGTGGAAGCCCCATGACCGAACAGCCTTTGGCAGACACATCGGCAGTCGAGACGCCCCCGGTCGAGACCCCCGCAGCCCAGACACCCGTGAGCGCACCGAGCACCTCCCTGCCCCAACTCGAGGACGTCGAGGAAGCGATGCGCGACGTCGTCGACCCTGAGCTCGGTATCAACGTCGTCGACCTCGGACTCGTCTACGGCATCGAGATCACCGACGACGCCGTCGCCAAGATCGACATGACACTGACGTCGGCGGCATGCCCGCTGACCGACGTCATCGAGGACCAGTCGCGCGCAGCGCTCATCGGCAGCGGCTTGTGCACCGAGTTGGAGATCAACTGGGTGTGGCTGCCGCCGTGGGGTCCCGACAAGATCACCGACGACGGCCGAGAACAACTGCGCGCGTTGGGATTCACTGTCTGATCAGCGCGCTGCGACGGCGTCTGCTGTCCGCATCCACTCGTCGAGGCTGAGCAAGAACGAAAACTGCCTTCGCAGCCCGGCGAGATCAGCGGTGGACATCCGCCCTTCGTCGGTAGCCGACTCCAGGCGTTCGATGAGCGGATCTCCCGCTGGGTCGATTCTCCGGTAGCTGAGTGTGCGGCCCAGGTGCTCGCCGATCACTTTGGCCATCTGATCTCCGGTGAGTTCGTCGCCCGCGATATCCAGCGTGCGTCCGCGATACCGATCGGGTGATTCGACGATGCGGGCAACAATGCGACCGATGTCGCGTACCGCGATGAACTGCATGGGCTTGCTGTCTGCCATCAGGAACTCGATGTGGTCGCTGGTCTGGTCGCGTGAGGGTACCGGAATCATCTCCATGAACGTCGCAGGCCTGATGATCGTGACGGACTGGTCACTGCGCCCGAGGTAGTTTTCGATCCGTCGCTTCGTCTCGAAGTGGGCAATCCCGGAGTCGCTCTGGCCGACCACCATCGACGAGCTGTACACGAGGTGATCGACCCCGGCGTCGCGCGCGAGGTCGGCGACCATGATGCCGGCGGCGACCTCGGATTCGTCGGACATCGGCCGGCCCGGTTGACCGGAACTCGGTTGAACGCTGAAGACGCTGTCCGCTCCCTCGAATGCCGCACGGATCGATGTGCTGTCGGCGAAGTCGCCGCGTACCGTTTCCACACCGGTCGCCGCCAACTCCTGTGCGCGCGGCGACGACTGGTCCCGCACCACTGCTCGGACCTTCCAGCCCGCATCGCGCAGGGCTCGGGTGACCGATCCTCCCTGCTGCCCGGTCGCTCCGAGGACGGTGATCAGTCCGGCAAGTCGCGATCCCGGTAGGTGTGACGTCGGTGAGTGTGAGTGCGTTGACGCCATCATGTTCTCCCTGCTTCTGGTCGTTGCTCCCCGTTGACGCGACTGTAGGATCGTGTTTGGGGCTGGTGCACGAGTAGGTGACATCTGATCTGGCTTGCCCTGCCGGGCGGCCTGGAAGGATGCCAGCTGTGCCC
>NZ_LZMO01000194.1:0-28217 GCF_001665715.1 Gordonia sp. 852002-10350_SCH5691597 | reverse complement strand
CCGGGGCCGCAGAATTCGCCATAGCCAATTCTCTCAAACCACGAACCATAAACTAATTACCGACACGCGACACTAGCACGCCGACGATGCCGACGAGTCCCGCGGCCCATCGGTCGGCGCCTGCGACCGTGCGCGCCGACGACGTCCGTTCCACCACGGCGCTAGCCACTCGTGGCCTCGGAGATCGCGTCGGCGTCGGCTGTATCGGGAACGTCCCTGTCGGGTTCGGATGCGGCGTGCTTCGCAGGACCGTCGGCCGCCTTACCGCCGAACAGCCAGCCGGACAGATGGTCATGCAGCGCATGGAATTCCGGTGTGCGCATCATCTCGGGGACACGCGGTCGGGGCAGATCGACGGGCACCATCTCCACGACGCGACCGGGGCGCGGACTCATCACCGCGACGACGTCGGAGAGAAAGACCGCCTCGGCGATCCCGTGGGTCACCATGAGTGTGGTGGCGGGCTTCTCGGTCCAGATGCGGAGGAGTTCGATGTTGAGACGCTGACGGGTCATGTCGTCGAGGGCGCCGAACGGCTCGTCGAGCAGCAGCGCGGTGGGTCGCACGACGAGTGCCCGTGCGATCGAAACACGTTGTCGCATACCGCCGGACAGCATGGCAGGCTTGGCCTTCTCGAATCCGGTGAGGCCGACGAGCTCGATCAGGTCCGAGACCAACGCGTCGTCGGACGGCATGCGTCCGACCTGGAGCGGCAACCTGATGTTGGATTCGACGGTCCGCCACGGCAACAGGGCAGAATCCTGAAAAGCGATGCCCAACGAGTGATCTCGCTGCAGCTCGGTCGGCGACTGGCCGTTCATCAACGCGGTGCCCGACGTCGGTTCCTCGAGTCCCGCGAGGATGCGCAGTACCGTCGACTTACCGCATCCGGACGGGCCGAGCAGCGACAGGAACGAACCCTCCGCGGTCTTCAACGACACGTCGGAGAGCGCGGTGACCGTGTTGGTCCCGCGCACCGACCGGCTGGTGAAGGTCTTGGTCAAGCCGGAGATGTCGATGCCGGTGCCCGGCGGACGGTCAGACCCGCGCGACGTCGCCCCCTGTGCAGATGTCATGGGTTGCCACGCTAGAAGCGTTGTGTTTCACCGTGATTACCCGGCGGTTACTCCGGGCGTCGAGCGCGACACGTGGCGCTCCGGCGATCAGTTCGAGCGCATGACCTGTCCGATGGTGGCAACCATCGCGTCGACGGCGAACTTCGGCTTCACGTTCTGGTCAAGGACTTCACGACATTCCAGGACGGCTTCGACACAGCGGAGCAACTGTTCCGGAGACGCATACGCAGCCATCGGAATCGCGATGTCGGCGGCCTTGTCCGGGTGCATCGCCGTGACCTGCGCACCCATCGAGACGACGAGGGCGTCGCGGTAGAGAGCGGCGAGGTCGACGAGTGCACGGTCGAGGGTGTCGCGTCCGACGCGGGTGGCGCGCGACTTCTGCCGCTTCTCGAGCTCCTTGAGCGCACCCGCCGTTCCGCGTGGAGGTCGGGCGGTGCCCTTACCGGTGCCGCCTGCGCCGAGGGCGGTCTTCATCTCCTCGGTCTCGGCTTCGTCGCGTTCGGCACTGATCGCCTTCGCCGCGGCGTCGGCCGACTTCACCAATTCCTCTGCGGCCGCATAGGCCGTCGAATCACGGGTGGCCGCACGTGCGAGCGCCAGCGCCTTGTCGCGTTGCTCGCGAGCCTCGGGGTCGGTGGCAAGGCGGCGGGCACGTCCGATGTGCCCGCCGCAGACCGATGCCGCCCACCGCGCGGCGTCGGCGTCGAGGCCGTCGCGGTCGACGAGGACGCGCTCGATGTCGGCGACGGTCGGCGTTGCTAGCGGGACATGCCTGCATCGCGAGCGAAGCGTGACGGAGATGTCTTCGGGGTCGACAGACGGTGCGCACAGCAGGAAGACCGTGCGGGACGGCGGCTCCTCGACGACCTTCAGCAGCGCGTTGGCCGCCTGCTCGGTCAGCCGATCAGCATCTTCGACGACGACGATCTGCCATCGACCGGTACCCGGCCGCCGCGCGGCAGCCTGCACGATCTCGCGCATCGAGTCGACGGAGAGACTCAGCCCCTGCGGCACGATGTGCCGAACGTCGGCATGCGTCTGAGCCATGACCGTGACGCACGCACGACACTCACCGCATCCGACGACGTCGGGATGCTGGCACTGCAGCGCCGCCGCAAAGCACGTCGCCGCAACCGACCGACCACTCCCGGGCGGCCCGGTGAACAGCCAGGCGTGCGTCATCGACGCCCGGGGCACGACGACGGACGCCGGCGTGGGGCCATCGAAGATCGGGTCGTCGAAGCCTGGGCTGTCGAAGTCTGGGCTGTCGAAGTCTGGGCTGTCGAAGTCGGCAGCGTCCAGGATCGATGCGTCGAGCTCACCAGCGGCGTCGTGTTCGGCGGCGTCGAAGTCAGCGGCAGCGGGGGCGGACGGTCCTGCGTCGAGGCGTGAAGCGAGGACTCTGGCGGCCGTCGCGGCGTCGGTCAGCTCCTGCGCCACTGCCCGCTGGCCGGTCAGCCGGTCGAAGACATTTGTCACATCACCAGCGTAATCCGCAGTTCGGACACCCCAGCTTGTGGATGAACGTTTAACAATTGCAAGCAGCCAGCTACCGTAAAGGGCGTGGTTGAACGTCGATCCAGGCTGTCTTACGGCTTGCACCTGGCCAGATGGCTGGCGCGCACGCCGTGGCCGATCCTCGCTCTCGACCTGTTGCGCGCAAATCTCGTTGGCGCGCTGTTCACCTTCGCGTTTCTTCGCTTCGGTATGCCGTCGCAGGATTCGTTCAAGTTCAACGACATCACCGCGCTCAATCAGGGCATCTTCCTCGCCTATCTCCTCCTGGCGATGATCGTGGGCGGCGCGCTGAGTATCAAACTGTCGCTGCCGGTGCTCGTGTGGCACCGACGTCGAACTCGACTCGACAACGACATGGCCCGCAAGCGAGCGCTGCGGCTGCCCGTGACGTTGTCGCTGGTCAATCTGGGTCTGTGGGTCATCGGTGGTGTGCTGTTCACCGCGGTCAACCTGACCGTCTCACACAAGGATGCGTTCATCGTTGCCGTCGCCAGCGCGATCGGCGCACTCGTGACCTGCGTGCTCAGCTTCCTCCAGTCCGAGAAGGTGCTGCGCCCCATCACCGTCGCCGCGATGGCCAACAACCCGGACGACGCGATCGCGCCGGGCGTGACCACACGCATCGCCGTCTTCTGGGTGATCAGCGTCGTCGCGCCGATGGTCGTGATCGTCGGCCTGATCCTGCTGCAGCGCATTCACTTCATCGAGACCGACGCTGTCGGATTGCTACGCCCCATCCTGTGGATGTGTTTGGCGTCGCTGGCGTTCAGTCTGCTGGCCATCGTGCGCGTCGTACGCGCCATCAACGACCCCATCAAGCAACTCCGCGCCGCCCAGACCCGAGTGAGTGAAGGTGACCTGAACACCGCCGTCAAGATCTACGACGGTTCCGACCTGGGACTTCTGCAGGCGGGCTTCAACGACATGGTCGCCGACCTGCGTGAGCGGCAGCAGTTGCGCAACCTGTTCGGCCGGTACGTCGGCGAGGACGTGGCGCGCAAGGCCATCGAGACCGGAACAGAACTCGGCGGCGAGGAACGCTACGTCGGCGTGCTGTTCGTCGACATCGTCGGATCGACGCGGCTGGCCGTGAATCGGCCACCACGAGAGGTCGTCGACCTGCTGAACGAGTTCTTCCGGGTGGTGGTGGCCGTCGTCGGACGCCACGGTGGATTCGTGAACAAATTCCAGGGCGACGCCGCGCTTGCCATCTTCGGTGCACCGCTGAACCTCGACGACTTCGCCGGTCAGGCACTCGCCGCGGCGCGGGAGATGCGCCAGGAGTTGTGGGAGACACTCGGCGACACCGACATCGGTATCGGTGTCTCCGCGGGCAAGGCCATCGCCGGGCACATCGGCTCGGAGCAGCGGCTGGAGTACACGGTGATCGGCGACCCGGTCAACGAGGCAGCCCGGCTCACCGAACTGGCCAAGGACGAACCGACCCGCGTGCTGGGCTCGGCCCGCGCGGTGTTCCTCGCCTCCAGCGAGGAGGCGAAGAACTGGGACATCGGCGAAGGCGTCGAGCTGCGCGGCCGCGGCATCGAGACACTGCTCGCCCGCCCGCACCTGTCGCCGTATCGACGCTAGGTGGCGGTGGTTTCGACACGGCAGCTCGCTACGCTCGCGGCCTGCTCAACCAGCGGAAATACACCGCTGATCGAGCGCCCACCCGCTGATCGAGCTTGTCGAGATCACTCCTCGGCCGGCGGCGCGCTCTTCTTCGCGGTCGTCTTCTTGGCGGTCGTCTTCTTGGCGGTCGTCTTCTTGGCCGCAGTCTTCTTGGCCGCGGTCTTCTTCGCGGCCGTCTTGGTTGCGGTCTTCTTCGCCGGCGTCTTCTTCGCGGTGGCCGTCTTCTTCGTGGCCTTCTTCGCCGGGCCGCGGGCGCGGCGGTCGGCGAGGAGTTCCATCGCCCGCTCGGGGGTGATGGTCGCGACGTCGTCGCCCTTGCGCAGGCTGGCGTTGGTCTCGCCGTCGGTGACGTACGGGCCGAAGCGGCCGTCCTTGATCACCATCGGCTTGTCGCTGACCTCGTCGTTCTTCTCGAGATCGCGCAGCGGGGGCGCTGCGGCCTGCCGACCCCGACGCTTGGGCTCGGCGTAGATCTTGAGCGCCTCGTCGAGTGTGATCCCGAAGATCTGGTCTTCGTTGGCCAGCGACCGCGAGTCGGTGCCCTTCTTCAGATACGGGCCGTAACGGCCGTTCTGCGCGGTGATCTCGTCGCCGGACTCCGGGTCTGCGCCGACGACCCGCGGAAGCGAGAGCAGTTTGAGCGCGTCGTCGAGCGTGACCGTCGAGATGTCCATCGACTTGAACAACGAACCCGTCCGCGGCTTGGGTCCGGCCTTCTTCGCAGCCTTCTTGGCCGTCTTCTTCGCGACCGTCTTGGTGGCCGTGCCACCACCCGCGGGCGCGTCGTCGAGCGGCACCACACCACCCTCGCCACCATCACGAGGGGTCGGACCTGCGGGGATCGTGGACGGGGCAGCGCCGCCATCCGAGCCGTCCTCGTCGTCGTCGGACGGCAGGATCTCGGTGACGTACGGCCCGAATCGTCCTTCCTTCGCGACGATCTCGTGCCCGCTGACCGGGTCGACGCCGAGCGAGCGACCCTCCTGCGGCGTTGAGAACAGCTTCTCGGCCACCTCGAGCGTCAACTCGTCGGGAGTCATATCCGCAGGTAGATTGGCGCGCTGCAGATCCGGTTCCGCGTCGGGCGACGTCGCAACATTGCGTTCGAGGTACGGCCCGAACCGGCCGACACGCACATAGACCGGGCGGCCCTGCTCGTCGTCGAACAGCTTGATCGAGTTGACCTCGCGAGCGTCGATCTCCTCGAGATTCACCCCGACGAGCTTCTTCAATCCGCCGTGCTTGGCAATGTCGGAGCCTGCGATCTCGGGCACTTCACCCTGATCACCGCTCGACGAATCGTCGGCCGCCTTGTCGCCGAAGTAGAACTCGGTCAGCCAGCGGGTGCGGTTCTCGTTGCCGTTGGCGATCTGGTCGAGATCGTCTTCGAGCGACGCCGTGAAGTCGTAGTCGACGAGGTTCTCGAAGTACGCCTCCATCAATCCGACGACCGCGAACGCGATCCACGACGGGACGAGCGCGCTGCCCTTCTTCACCACGTAGCCGCGGTCCTGGATGGTCCCGATGATCGACGCGTAGGTCGACGGCCTACCGATACCCAACTCTTCGAGCACCTTGACCAGCGATGCCTCGGTGTAGCGCGCGGGCGGGTTGGTCGAGTGACCGTCGGCCTCGAGGTCGGTGGCGGTGAGGTGCTGACCCTCGGTGAGCTGGGGCAGCCGTGTCTCGGCATTGTCGGCCTGGCCGCCGGCCTGCTCGTCGACCGTCTCGACGTACGCCGACAGGAAGCCAGGGAACGTGATGGTCCGACCCGATGCCGCGAACGTGCAGCGTTCGCCGTTGCCGCCCTGTCCGCTCGCGGTGCCGGCGATGCGCAGGCTCAGCGTGGTGCCGCGCGCGTCGGCCATCTGCGACGCGACGGTCCGCTGCCAGATCAACTCGTAGAGTCGGAATTCGTCGGCTTCGAGCTGACCGGCCACCTGGCCGGGAGTCCGGAACGTCTCGCCCGAAGGGCGGATCGCCTCGTGCGCCTCCTGCGCGTTCTTGACCTTGCGGGTGTACTGACGCGGCGTGGCATGAACGAAGTCGGCACCGTACAGATCACGAGCCTGTGCCCGCGCAGCGTTGATCGCCGACTCGCTCAGCGTCGTCGAGTCGGTACGCATGTAGGTGATGTAGCCGTTTTCGTACAACCGCTGCGCGATGCGCATCGTGCGATCGGAGGTGAACCGCAGCTTGCGGCCGGCCTCCTGCTGCAGCGTCGATGTCATGAACGGCGCATACGGCTTACGTGTGTAGGGCTTCTCCTCCACCGAGGTGACCGTCATGTCGGCACCGTCGAGGGCTGTGGCCAGGGCCGTCGCCCGTTCCCGATCAAGTACGACGACGCCGTCGGCTCGCTTCAGGTTGCCGCGTGAATCGAAGTCACGACCGGCGGCGACCCGCGCGTCGTCGACCGACACCAACCGCGACGAGAAGGTGCGCGGGGTCGTCGACTCACCTGCGTCGAGCGTGGCGTCGACGTCCCAGTACTCGGCCGACACGAATGCCATGCGCTCGCGTTCACGTTCGACGATGATCCGCGTCGCCACCGACTGCACACGGCCCGCCGACAACTTCGGCATGACCTTCTTCCACAGCACGGGCGAGACCTCGTAGCCGTAGAGGCGGTCGAGGATGCGTCGGGTTTCCTGAGCGTCGACGAGGTCGATATCGAGGTCGCGCGGGTTTTCGGCCGCTGCGCGGATCGCAGGCTCGGTGATCTCGTGGAACACCATGCGCTTGACCGGGATCTTCGGCTTGAGTGTCTCGAGCAGATGCCAGGCGATGGCCTCACCCTCGCGGTCGCCGTCCGTCGCGAGGTAGAGCTCGTCGACGTCCTTCATCAACGACTTCAGCTCGGAGACCGTCGACTTCTTGTCTGCCGAGACGACGTATAGCGGCTCGAAGTTGTCGTCGACGTTGACACCGAGCCGCGCCCAGGGCTGGCCCTTGTACTTCGCCGGAACGTCGGCGGCGCCGCGCGGCAGGTCACGAATGTGACCGCGCGACGACTCCACGACGTAGTTGCCCCCCAGATACCCCGCGATCTTGCGCGCCTTGGTCGGCGACTCGACGATCACCAGTCGTCGGATCGCTTCTCCTTTTGCGGGCGCGGTGGTGCTGGTCTCGGCCAACGGGTGTCCTTCGGTTTGGACCCGCCCGCCGCGTGCCGGTTGGCTGACGGATGGGGTCTCGTCTCGTTTGAGGTTTGTACCTTATGTATAGCGCCATTTGCACATCCGAATTCACGATGGGCGGGTATCCACCACGCAATTCGACGACACTGCCGCCCATAACGCCTGGTCAACGCTGAATATGCCGAGCGCGAAACGAACTGTGTCGTTCGTCAGTCGCTGACGTCCGGCCAGTCCGCACGTGCTCCCGCGAAGTGCGGCGCCTCGCCGACATACTCGCAGAGACGAGCGAGTCGACGACGACCCGAGATCCGCAGTGCGGGCGAATGGATTCGCGTGCCAACAAGAGTAGGTGCAATCCCGGTCCGCATCAGCGCAGTCGCGAGTTGTGCATGGGTATCGGGCGCATGTGGATCGAGTCCGAGCTGGTAGTGCCCGGCATCCGACGATCCCGCGGCGATCGTCCAAAGTCGCAGCGCACGAGGACCAGGAACCCAGCCTGCGGGAACAGCCTTGACCGCGCCGCGCGACCAGGTGGCGTGCAGGGCGTCGAGCAACGGTGTGAGTGCGCTGCGTGCGAGCGGATTGCCCTCGTCGGACTCGGTGAGCTCGGTGTCGACGCCGCAGGCCTTCATCTCCTCGACCACGGCCGCCGCGCGCCACGGCGCGGTCAGCACGATCGATACGCGCGTACCACCCGCACCCGACCCACTACCTGCGACGCGCGACGATTGTCCGTGCGCTGCAAGAAGGCCGCCGAGGTCGTCGAGCGACGGCTCGTCGAGTTCGGCGGAGAAAAACGCCAATTGGCCCACGCACCAGACAATACTGGTGCCTTGCCTACTGGGACGCCGAAAAGAGGGACGTCGAACAGAGGGACGTCGAACAGGGGGACGTCGAACACAGGGACGTCGAATGCGGGGTCACCGATTGGCGTCGGCGGCACAGGAAGGCTGACAGACGAACGCTCCCGCCCTCGAAAGAGGACGGGAGCGTTGCATCTATCAAGCTCGTCTGTTGAGCCGAAGTCTCAGACGGCGCGGACGCCGGTCGCCTGCGGACCCTTGGTGCCCTGTCCGACCTCGAACTCCACGCGCTGGTTCTCCTCGAGGGTACGGAAGCCGTTGCCCTGGATCTCCGAGTAGTGGACGAACACGTCGTCATTGCCCTCATCGGGAGCAATAAAGCCGAAGCCCTTCTCCGCGTTGAACCACTTCACAGTCCCCTGTGCCATTCCTGCAATCCTTTACATACATTCAAACTGTCCCGACACGCTGGTCACGTGTCGCGGCCGGTCGTACCGCCATACCTCGGAGAACGCCGATGGGAGAGTTCGTGGACGAACACCATTCTCCCCTGACAACTTCAGTACCACGGCTGCAACCCGATCCCGCGCGATCACCGCAATCAGCGATGGCCGCCCGGGAGCTGCGGCCGAACTCAGTCAATCATGTTCGAGGCGACTTGGATAGTCGTCGCAATCACTCTGAGCCAAAACCACCCGATTTTTCGACGTTCGAGACCGAAAGGTAACATCGTATGCAAGGAAAACCTGCTGGCTATAGGACATAATCACGCACTCGCACCGATTGGGGCCTCGCGCGCCGAGATCGCCCGGTCACCACGACATTTCGTCTATGCACGACTCCACGTTCGGCACCGAACTTCTTCGTCGCTCACTGGCCGGAACAGATCCGGACTCCAGTCCGGTAACTCATCTCTCGGTAATCGATTCCCGCTCAGCAACTTTCGCGTCCTGGCCCGGATGGATTTCGAACGAGGTCCGTGCCGCTCTCGTCGATAGTGGAATCGAACGACCGTGGATTCATCAGACAGAGGCCGCCGACCACGCATTCGCAGGCCGACATGTATCGATTGCCACCGGAACCGCATCTGGCAAATCGTTGTCGTACCAAATGCCAATTCTGACGACGCTTCTCGCCGAACCACACTCGACCGCACTGTATCTCAGCCCGACTAAAGCTCTCGGTGCCGATCAACTCAAGGCGCTCACATCGATCATCTCCGGGCGCCGCGACTTTTCTCACCTCCAGCCGTGCGCGTACGACGGCGACACCGATTCCGAGATCCGACAGTGGGCTCGAGCACATTCGCGGTGGATCTTCACCAATCCCGACATGTTGCATTTGGGAATACTCACCGGTGTCGCCACGCCTGGCACACACGCCGGCGGACCGTCGCGCGGCCAATGGCGACAATTCTTCGCGCACCTGCGATACATCGTCGTCGACGAATGTCACCACTACCGTGGGGTGTTCGGCTCCAACACCGCGATGGTGCTGCGTCGACTGTTGCGTCTGGCACGTGCGTGCGGTTCTGAGCCGACGGTGATCGCGGCCAGTGCGACAGTCGCCGATCCCGCCGCCGCGCTCGAACGACTCATCGGCGAACCCGCGGTCGGGGTCACACACGACGGGTCGCCGCGTGGCGAGCGGACCGTCGCCCTATGGGAACCCGATTTCGTGCCGGGCGTAACCGGCGAGAACGACGCTCCGGTACGACGATCCGCAGATGCAGAGGCGTCCCGTCTCTTGGCCGACTTCGTCGTCGAGGGCGCTCGCACACTGTGTTTCGGACGCAGCAGACGCGGCGTCGAGATCGCGGCACTGCGAGCTCGTGATCTGTTGTCGCACAGCGCTCCCGACCTCGTCGACAAGGTGGCCGCGTATCGCGCGGGGTATCTCGCCGACGATCGTCGTCGACTCGAGGCCGCCATCTCCGACGGCAGGCTCGTCGGGGTGACGACGACCAACGCACTCGAACTCGGCGTCGACATCACCGGACTCGACGCGGTGATCATCGCGGGCTACCCCGGAACCATCGCCTCGTTCTGGCAGCAGGCGGGACGTGCTGGGCGCCAACGCGAATCCGGCGATGCGCTCGTCGTACTGATCGCACGCGACGACCCGCTCGACACCTATCTGGTCCACCATCCCGACGCACTACTCGCCACGCCTGTCGAGGCGCCGGTCATCGATCCGACCAACCCGTACATCCTCGCGCCGCACCTGCTGTGCGCGGCAACCGAGTACCCGTTGGGGGACAACGAGATCGAGCGCTGGGGTGCGCGCGGCGCCGTGCAGCAACTCGCCGCTGACGGTCTACTCCGCAAACGGAAGGCGGGCTGGTATCCGGCCGCGGGCGTAGAACCCCACGGCGACATAGACATTCGCGGCGGAATCGGCGGACAGGTGCTCATCGTCGACGCGACGACGTCGGAACTTCTCGGGACCGTCGACGCCGGTCGCGCACCCGCAACTGTGCATCCCGGAGCGGTACACATCCACCAGGGCGAGAGCTACGTCGTCGACGAACTCGATCTCGACGAGGGCCTCGCGCTGGCTCATCCCGAGGAACCGGATTGGACCACGTCGGCGCGTGAGACCACAGACGTATCGGTGACGTCGGTCGTCTCGTCGAACACCTACGGACCGCTGTCTGTGGCGTTCGTCGACGTCGACGTCAGCCATCAGGTCGTCGGATATCTTCGATCACTCCCGTCGGGCGAAGTGCTCGACGCCGTCGAACTCGACATGCCGCGTCAGACACTGCACACGCGCGCGGTCATGTACACACTGACTCCGGAGTCGCTGGCCGAGGTGGGTATCGACGCCACTCGCCTGCCCGGTGCCCTGCACGCCGCTGAGCACGCGGCGATCGGCATGCTGCCCCTCGTCGCGACGTGCGACCGGTGGGACATCGCAGGACTCTCGACCAACCTGCACCCCGACACCGGACTTCCGACCGTCTTCGTCTACGACGGCTATCTCGGCGGCGCCGGCTTCGCCGAGCGTGGGTACGCGCAGTTCGCGACGTGGATCGCGGCGACCGCGGACGCCATCTCCGAGTGCGGCTGTGAGCTGGGATGCCCGTCGTGCGTGCAGTCACCGAAGTGCGGCAACGGCAATGAACCGCTCGACAAGGCGGGAGCCCTGAGCGTGCTGCGATCTATCACACACCTGATGCGAGATAAGTCGCACCTCGCAAGCTGAGTCATTTGTCCACGCCGTTGCGACGATTTGTCTCTTTTGTCGATCCTGCGTGCACAGTCATCGGCGGTGCACGCCGGCGAGTGGCGACGGTGTCCACCTCCGGGGTCCACCTGGGGACCCCGACTACTCATGACTGCTCGCCACCGGTTTCTAGGAGTGACAATGATGAACGCTGCCGTTCGCCCGCGGGCGAGCATGATGGCCCTTGCCGGGTTCTCCGTGGCGAGTGCCGCGGTGATCGGGGCCGTCCCCTCAATGAGCCAGGCAGCCACGTATGCCGCCGCCGCGCCCACCACTGTGACGCAGGACTCTGCTGTAGCGGCCACCGCAGCCATGGCGGCACCACTCGCCGCAACATCTTCTGCTGCAACACCTTCCGCTACCGACACCGATCCGCTGGCGATCTACCAGCAGGTGCTCACCAAGGCGCAGACTGCAATCGAGAAGCTGAAGAAGACGGCGTCGAAGACCGAGTACCCGATCCTCAACCAGCTCCTGGCGAACCAGACCGCGCTGGTCAACGGCATCATCAACGGTGCTGTCGCCGGAGAGTGGAAAGCGGGCAAGGCAGCCGACTTCTCGCCGATCTGGACCCAGATCCAGGCCGCACTCGACGGCCTGGACTCCGCGGGCATCGAAGCCAACGTCACCGCGGCACTCTCCGATCAGCTCCCCAAGCTGCTCGAAGCCGTCTCGACGTCGCTCTCGTCCGGCGACGTCGAAGGCGCGATGAACAACCTGCTGCTCGCCGTGGTCACGCCGGTGTACTCCGTGATCAAGCCGACCAAGGCAGGCGGCGTGGTCCCGACACTCGTCAAGCTGCTCAACGTTCCGCTGAACGCCGGCCTCATCGCCGCGGGTGCGATCCCGAACGCCGACATCGCCGCCGCCATCTCGACACCGATCAGCAACGCCATCAAGGTGAACAACGTCATCGGCTCCGACTTCGCCTACATCGGGATGGGGATCATCAGCCCCGTCGCAGGCGGGGTCGGCGGCTTCGGTCGGGGCGTGCAGAACGTGATCGACGCCCTGGGCACCAACGACCTCGAAGGCGCGCTGACAGCACTCGTCCAGGCGCCTGCCATCACGCTCGACGGCTTCTTGCACGGCGGCTACGGACCGAGCGTCGGCGGACTGGTGGGCGTCAACGGGCTGCGTGTCGTCAGCGGCGGCTTGCTCGGTGGCGGGCTGCAGCTCTTCGGCAAGGACGCAGATGGCAACCGCGCCACCATCATTCCGGGCACGGGCTGGGTGCTTCAGCGCATTCAGGAGGACATCCGCAAGGCCATCACGCCGGTGCCCCCGAAGACCGTGAGCGCCGACATGGCGACGCTTGTCGCGGCCCAGACCCACTCGACCGTGACTGCTTCTGACGTGGCTACCCCTACTCCCGATGCGGCTGCGACTTCTTCCGATGCGGCTGCGACTTCTTCCGATGCGGCTGCGACTTCTTCCGATGCGGCTGCGCCGACGACAACGGTTGCAGATGACACAGAGGCACCCGCCCAGCCTTACGGCGATAAGTCGGGCAGCGTCGAATCATCCAGCACCGCTGATGATTCGAGGTCCGCTACCGACTCGACGTCGAGCACTGCGGATTCGAAGGGAACCGGCTCGGCTGCCGACGCTGGTGCGGCGGACACCGAGAAGTCTGCGGACTCCGCGGCGTCGAAGTCCGGAGCGGACTCGGCAGGAAGTCCAGCGTCGAGCGACGCGAAATCCGACTCCACAGGGAGCTCGGCGTCGAGCGATAGCTGATCGACACCACTCACGACGCCTCGGCGCCCGCGGACACGTCTCCGCGGGCGTCGGGGCGTTTCGTGCGTCGTGTTCCACGTCACAAGCTGAGTCATGCGGCTACCGGCTTGCGCGCATCCCGTCATTCTGCAGTGCGAACGAGGCACTCTCGACGACGGCGCGTCGGGTGGTGGCGGCGCGCTGCAATCGGGTCGCTCGGGGGCGGACGAGGTTCTGGTGCCGCCACTGACAAGGAGTGACCATGAAGAACGTTGTCGTTCGCCCGGGGGTGGGCGCGTTGGCCCTCACGGGAATGTCCATCGCGAGTGCCGCAGTGATTGCAGCCGTCCCGGCAATGAGCCAGGCCGCAACGGTGGCCGCAACCGAGGGGGCAGCGTCGACGACACAGCTCGCCGCGGACACCGCAACCGTCGGCGCACATGCGGTGACCGCCCTGGCCACCGATGCCGACCCGACGCAGATCTACACGGACGCGATCCAGCGCGCACTCACGAACATCACAACGCTGCAGGCCAATTCGCCCGACACAGCACTGCCGATACTGAGCCAGGTGTTGGAGAACCAGCTCAATCTCGTCAAGGGCATCGCCGACGGCGCTGTGCACGGCGAGTGGAAGGCGGGCACCAGCCCCGATTTCGCTGCGCTGTGGAAGCAGGCGACCGAGGCAGCCGGCGGCATCGGTCCAGGACTGTCCGGTGCGGCCCAGGACGTGGCCGACGCGCTGCGCAACGACGTCCCGCCGCTACTCGAAGCGGTCACCGAAGCGCTACGGGCGGGCGACATCGAGTCGGCGATGAACAACATGCTGATGGTGGCGGTGGTTCCGATCTTCGCGGCAGTCAACCCATCAGGCCCACTGCTACCTGCGTTGCAGAAGATCCTCGATGTGCCATTCGACCTGGGTCTGTCACTCGTGGGGGCGATCCCCAACGACCAGATCAGCACTGCTCTGGCCGAACCGTTCAACGCAGGCAAGCGGGTCGTCGGCCAGCTCCAAGAGGTCGCTCTGTTCGCGGGCATGGGCATCATCAGCCCATTGGGCGGCGGAATCGGAGCCCTCGGGCACGCGATTCAGACCGTCGCCGACGGCGTCGCAGCGGGAGACGTCTCCGCCGTCGCGACTGCACTGCTGCAGGCCCCGGGTGTCATGCTCGACGGCCTCCTCAACGGCGGCTACGGCCCCAGTGTCGGCGACATGATTGGCCTCGGTGATTATCCGGTGATCAACGGCGGACTGCTGGGTCCGAAACTCGACATCACGTTCGACGACGGCGAGCTCAAGATCTTCCTACCGGGCGCACTCGGTGCGCTCCAGTACATCCAGCAGCGGATCGCCGGAGTCCTGGCACCAGAGGAAGCAACGACCGCCTCGTATACCGTCGACGCGTCGTCGGTCACCAGCGCGCCGATCGTCAGCGCCACGGCTTCGAAGACGACAGAGAAGGCCCCGAGCGCAACGGATCTCGCGGAGTCGACAACCCCTTCGGAACCCTCGGACTCCGAATCCTCCGAGGCAGCGCCGGGTGAGAGCGTGGCGGGTGATGTAGTGGCAGGTGACGCGACGGGCACGGGCGGCGCCTATGCACCTGCCACCGGCGGCCTAGACACGGCTGGAGTGGACACGGCCGAAGCGACAGGCAACTCGCCCGCAGTCGACCCCGGCGCGACGAGCGGCACCGAAACAGGCGGCACGGGTTCTGCCGACACGAGCCCTACAGCCAACGGTTCTGCTGACGCCGGCTCTGCGGGCGCCGACACCGGAGGAGCTTCGAGTTCCGGCGCCACCGCCTCGGCGGACTCCGACTCCACGTCCTCACCGTCGTCGGCATCGGCATCGAGCAGCAACGCGTCGTCGACTAGCGGTTCCGCCTCGAAGTAGCAGTTCCAAGAACAACGCGGCGCCCACTACCACCACGGTCGTGGGCGTCGCTGTGTTCTGCCAGCCGGGCACGGCTTGACGTGCCGACTCCGACTTCGGGCAACCCGGACATCTGGGCGCCGCGTAGGTGAGCTACATTTCTCTTTGTACTCGGAAGTAACTTAGCTCACAGGGGAGGTTCAGCAGCAGTGGTGTCACACGCCCTGACGGCGCGCGACCGACTCCTCGGATCACTGGGCGCATTCGTCTCGTCGCCGACCGACCATTCGGTAGCGCTCGTCGGCGAACCGGGAACCGGGCGCACCGCGCTGCTCGCCGCGGCCGAACGTATGGCGTCTGACGCCGGATACCGACTCGCACGACTGAACACGCGCGCAGGCTCCGAGTCGGTTCTGACCGAACTGGCAGCCCACCTCCGAGAATCCGCCACCTCCGAGCACCACTCGGGCATCGTCACAAACGACAACGCCGACGATCCGCGACAGACGTTGCTCAGCCTTGCCCGCCGGCCGCGATCCCACTCGCTTCTCATCGGACTCGACGACGCCGATCGGCTCGACGACGATGCCGCACAAACACTCTCGTACCTGAGTCGACGGCTGACCGGCAGCAGCGTCAAGCTCGTCACCACCTGCGTGCCGGGTGTCGCGGGTCTTCCCAGCCATGCGGTCGACGTCGCACTCGCGGTCCATCCGCTCGACGCAGCGGCGTCTGAAGACTTTCTGCGCCTGCACTTTCCGAGTCTCGATTCCGATGATCGTCGTTGAATCGTGCGTCGCGGAGACGGCCGGCCTCGCGAACTGGTCCGCGCGGGCTATCTCGCCATCGCTTCGACCGAGGCCCCACCATCGACGAGCGACCACACATCACTCGGGCTCGACCACGACGACGTCGCAGACCTCCTACAGCGATCCGCTGCTCAGGCCCTTCGCCACGGCGACTCCCATACAGCGGCACACACATTCCGCCTCAGCGCCGCACACACCACAGAGCCGCCTGCCAAGGCTCGACGGCTCGCCGCGGCGTCGGCCCTGGTATCCGCGGTGAGCGCCGATATCCCCACCGCCAGCGCACTTCTCGACGAAGCGGTGAGCATCGACACCGCGGCGACACGCTCACTCGAGGCGGTCGTCGCGCGCTCGTATCTGTCAGCAACAGCCCCGGAGTCGATCCGCGAAGCGCAACGGACTTTTGCACGAGCGATTCGCGCACATCCTTCGGAACCGGGCGATCGCATTCTCGACGATGCACTCTGGTCGCACTATCAGCTGTGCCATCTCGACGATCGGCCGGAACACTGGTCGGAATTCACCTCCCTGGTAGGCCAGCATGCGGCGATAGCGCCTGAGTGGGCACTGATTGCGGCGCAAACACTTTCACCCGACCGCGCATCGCATGCACACCTCGATACTCGACTCGACCGGCTGATCGACACCCTACAACACTCAGCCGATAGCGCAGATGTGGTGCGCAGCGCATTTGTCGCGACGTCGCGCAGCAGCAGCTACTGGTGGCGTGCCGCGTTGCATCGCGTATGTAGCGACCCCCGCTCGTCGGTCACCTCGTCGGTCTGCGCCGCTTGGATGCTCGGCTCCCACTATCTCGGCGCCGGACGTTGGGACGAGGCACAGCGGATTCTCGACGGCGGGATAGCCCTGTGCCGGAAGTCGGGCTTGCAACTCTACGCACAGGCATATCTGGTCAGCGCACGAAAACTGTTGTCGGCGTACCGCGGAGAGCTGCTCACGCCATCGGTTGCCTCACTCGCTGTACCCGAGTGGATATCCAAGGGGGTTGGCGTCGCCCGACACCATGGGCACCTCCAGGCAGTCACAGCTCTCGGTGCAGGCAATCCGCGGAGCGCGCTACGCATCTTCCGCGCATCGAAACATGGGCCCGCCGACGTCATCACTCGCGGCGACCGCGCCATCATCGACCTTGCCGAGGCCGCCGCCGAATGCGAATCACCTTCGGCAACAGTGGCGGTGGCGCAGGCATTGACCGCAGTCGGCCATGGGCCCGATCTCCGGCTCGCTTTCCTGCGCGCGGGTTCGTATGCGATCGTCACCGACGATGTCGAGGCATATCGCTCTGCGATCGCAACGCCCGGCGCAGACCGATGGCCGTTCGACGTGGCGCGAGTGCGCTTGCATTTCGGGCGTCGGTTGCGCATGAACGGCCTCGGTCGCGCCGCGAGAGAAGAACTCTACCAATCTCTCTCGACGTTCACCGTGCTCGGCGCCGACCACTGGTCTGCCCGAACCGCCGATGAACTACGGTTGCTCTGCGAGTCGGTCACCACCTTCACGCCGCCTCGTCGATCCCCACAGATCTCCGCCACGGCACACCGCATCGCCGAGATGGCCGCCTCGGGGATGTCCAACCGTGCCATCGCATCTCAGATGGGTATCGCGCCGAGTACGGTGGGCAGTCATCTCTCGCACGTATACCGCACCGTCGGAGTGAGATCCCGTACGGCGCTGCGTGATTGCGCGCTCTTCGCCTGACCTGTCGGTCGTACGATTACCGCGCTCTCATCTCGGGACTGCGAGCACCTCGCGCAGTTCCACCCGCGACGTCACACCCAATTTGGCGTAGATCCGATACAGATGATTGCCGACGGTCCGATGCGAGATGTCGAGTCGTTCCGCGACAGCCTTGTTGGTCAGGCCCGACGCCACCATGTCTGCGATACGTCGTTCATAGGCGGTCAACTCCGAGTCTGCCGCCGTCGCGTTGCGTGTCGGGGCAGTGGCGTCGAGTTCCGCCTCTGCGCGCGTAGCCCACGGCGTCGCACCGAGTTCGACGAACGTCGACAACGCAGCTCGCAGTTGCCTCCTCGCGGCAACGAGCTCCTGCTTGCGTCTCAGTTCCATGCCGTAGGTGTACTGAATACGCGCGTACTCGAAGACCCACTGATCGGAACCGGGCACCGCCAGCGCCTCCTCGAAGAGGCGACCCGAGTCGTCGTCGCTGATCATCGCCCGGCATGCCAGCGTAATCATGTTCAGTCGCGGTGAGATTCGGTCGAGCCGGGCTTCCTCGATGGCGGCGACATGCGCTCGCGCATCGTCGCCTCGACCGGTGCGTGTCGCCGATCGGACCAGATCCAATGCGATCATTCCCGACATCGAGACGTACGGTCCGAGCTGACCCACCGGACTGACCGCCGTCGCGTGGATGTACACCGAACCCACATCTCCGCGCCCACCTGCGACCATCGTCCACAGATGTTCGGCGAACCGGACGAGCACGAAGGCACGCCGCGGTAGTGCCCACGCACGCATGCGTGCCGCGAGTTGCTCCACCACATCGACCTCGCCACGAACCGCGGCAACCATGCCGAGCAGATAGTCGGCGAGCCAGCCGAGGTGATCGTGGCCGTCGACGTCGCAGACCGCCTTGGCCCGCTGAGCCAATTCTGTTGTGGTGGACCATCGCCCACGGTGGAACCCGTCCTGAGCCAGCTGCAACATCGCCCACACCGCCGCGATCGACGGCCTGCTCGCTACGTCGCGGCGGGTGTCTACGCCGCCGATCAGTTCGTCGAGTACCGCACGACACTCATCGATCCGGTCGAATGTCGCAGCCATCTCGGCGATCTCACCGACCCAGAGCGGAGAATGGTCGACCGACAACCCGGCGATCAGCGCGTCCAGAGTTGTCTGCTGAGCGACCGACAACGTCGACGGCCCCTTCCAGAGTGCCGCCACAAGTCCGAGCGCAGAGGACGCTTCGGGAGCGACCTCGTCGACGACCCGCCGATACCCCTCCCACAACTCCGCGCGCCCACCGAGCCAACACAACTCGCGCAACGCCTCGACGGCTTCGACGACCACCGGATCGTCGGGGTCATGCGGCGCAGTACGTTCGAACGCATCCATCAGCATCCGGTAGGCAGTGTCGACGTCGCCGTCGTCATCGATGACGATGACCGCCGACGCGGCGAGTGCGTCGGTGATCGAGTTCTCGAAATGTCGCTGGCCTGTCTGCATTCCGACGAACATCTCCGCCGCCGCGCCACGATCGACGCGTGCGGCAACCTGCGTTGCGCGGGCCAGTCGTCGGTGACGCTCCCGGGGATCACCACTGAGCTCGACGGCCCGTCGGAGCCGGTCCAGCCCCGATCGCCACTCGCCTGTGCACAGATCCGCTTCCGCGGCCACTTCGAGTTGAGCTGCCAGAGCGTCGTCGAATGTGGTTCTTCCCGTTGACATATCGGGTGTGATTCCAGCCGAGCACTGCGGAACTCGCGCGAGTGACCGATACGCCGACGATCGCTCGTCGTCGGTCGCCGCGCTCATCAGCGCCGATCCGATGAGCGCTGGGGTGAAGTGAACTCGCGGCGGACGTGCCGACGGTGACTCGCCGTTGGCGACGCTCAGTTCGATGAGTCCCGCCGTGATCGCCGGGGTGACGACGTCCGAGCAGGTGCGACTGCCGAGCGTCGCGAGGAGATCAGCGATCGGAACGTCGGGAGCCAGCGCGTGCATCAACAGCAGGCGTCGCGTCGCGGCCGGAAGGTCGGGAATCTCGGGAACGAGTCTGTCGCGCAACACAGTTGACATCGGGATTACCGGCGGCAACGACGACGAACCGTCGATCTGGTCGTAGCGTAGTTCGGCGGGCAACGCACGCAGGGCGAGCGGATTGCCTTCGGCGAGTGCCAGGACTCGGCGCCTCACGTCGGGCGCCATACTCGGATGGTTCAGCGGGAGCAGCGTCGACGCGGCGTCGCCATCGAGCGGCCCGACATCGATGATCGTGCTCGGGCCGAACTCACACTGCGTGTGCGCAGGAGCGGTTGCCACGATGGCGACACGTGGTATCCGCGCCATCACGAGCGCCTCGAGCACCGCCGCCGAGCTCTCATCCGCGTGATGGAGATCGTCGACGACGATCACGACCGGTGCGCGAGTAGACATCTCGTCAACCAGGGAGACGGCCGCGCTCGCCAATACTGCGGGCGTTGGTGTTTCTCCGGCGTCGAGTCCGAGAGCGAGACGAAGCGTCGAGACATGCTGTGACGCAACCTGTGTCGGCCCATCGACGAGATTCAGCAGAAGCACCTGCAGAAGCGCATTGGAGAGGGACTGCTCGAAGGCGACCGCACGTCCGAGCAACACCGACGCCCCGGCTTTGCCCGCACCATCTGCTGCGGCAGTCACCAGCGCCGTCTTGCCGACGCCCGGTTCGCCGCGGACCAGGACGACTCCGGTGCCACCTGCGAACACGGAGTCAATGACATCGGCGAGTTCACGTTGCTCACGTTCGCGGCCGAGCAACGCTCCGCGACGCACTGGCCCATTGGGCTCTGTGCGGTCGCCGGAACGCTCCGCGACGCATTCGGCCGACACCCGATCATCTCCCGTGGGCAACACTGCCCGTAACGAACTCAACAGACGAGAGCGGACCGGACCGGCACTCCCCGCAGAACGCCCGACCGCTGGTCACGACTTTATCGTCAGGCCGCTGCACTGGCGTCGGCGGGCATGGAGTCTCTGGACGTGGAGTCTTCGGACGTCGAGTCGACGGACGTGCTGTCTGCCGTGTCACCGATCTGGGTGATGTTGTCGACGACGCTGTTGACCACCTAATCGTGGAACTCGGCAGCACTTCCGGTGATCGCGGTGGGCGCGGCAGGCGCGCTGAGGGCGGCACGGTTCGGCTGCGGCGACTGCGGCGACCGCCGCCGCGGCGTGCGCAGACGGGGCTGTCGCGATCGTGACGGCGCTGGCCAATGCACCTGTCGCCGCGATTCCCGCGCCGATTCGGTTCCGTGTGTGAGAGCGGCTCATGACGTCCGTGTGCGTGACTTCTCCTAGACCCTGGATTTCGAACGGCTGTGGATTCCAACGGCTGTGGATTCGGGCGGTGTCGATTCGATCTGCCGAACGCATGCCGACAACGCTCGCCGCCGAAGTCTCAGAGAACTCTCAGGCAGTATCGGGCGAATGGCGAAAGCTCTGGCAAAACTACTCAGCGTGGACGCCTGACCAGTGACGTCTCGGTGGTAACTCACCCCAGGTCAGGCGCGGGTGAGGCCGGGCCGCGGCACGTCGAATTCGACGAATCCGGCCACTACCGCCTGTCACAGACTGTTCTCAGGGATACTTGAACGATGCATGAGGGGACCCCCGATCGCGTGACTCCGTCGCCGCTCATTACCCGTGCGCGTCCAGCGTTCTTCCTACTGGCGCGTCCGACGGGATCGGCCGACACTCTGCCCGCGTCGATCGGCGAGCCGGACGTGTTCTACTCCGAGGCGCAGGCGCTCGATGCACTCGACATCCACTTCGCCTGGTGTGCCGCCCGTTTCGACGCCGACGTCGTCGACAATGCGCAGTGGTACCTGCAGAGCGCGATGGTCGGTCCACGCATCGCCACGGCGCTCGGCGAGGTCTACCTCGCGGCCGACACCGACACCGGCGAGGTCCACGCCGCCGCAGGTGCGTTCCTCACCGAGGGCGAGGTGGTGCACTGGGCACCATTCGTCGACGCGGTGGCACCACGCATTCCGAACAGCCGCATCTCGAGCACCAACATTCTCGACGGCCCCAGCCCCAAGTCCGGGCCGGGCCGACTCCGACTCGCCTACCGCGGCGACGCCGAGGTCTCGTTCTCCCAGGTCTGGTTCGCCCCGATGGATTCGACACGGGTGTACCCCAAACGCATTCACATCGGCGACGACGCTCTCTGAGTTCCACTGCTCGAGCCCCGTCGACCTCGTGGCGGCCGTTCAGCCGAATGACCTGGTGTCACGTCACCGCGTTTCGCTGCGATAGTCGGTCAGAGGCCCACGCTTCGTCCGATTGAGTCACGATCGCCTGGTGACGTCCTCATCGGATCGAGTACCCATCGGGTCCAGTCATCGAGAGGAGCGGTCATGCGCATCGATCTACCCGAGACCCGACGACAGCGGACACGGCTTGCGAAGGTGTGCGTACCGGCGCGTGGGAGGGTCACACGCGAGACATGAACCTCAACGCCGACGGCACCGGCGACATGTCGGTATCGACCGGCGCCGCCGACGGCGAGAAGTGGGCTCTCACCTGGAGCACTGACTCCAGCGGAGTCACCATGACGCTGTGCGATCAGATCTCGAAGCACGGCGAAGGTCTGGGAGATAACTTGATGCACGCCGGCGTGGTCTATCACGTTGTGCTGGTGAAGGATTCACAAGCCGTCACCTATATGCAGATGGCCGGCTTCACCTCCGCCCAGCACTCACTGACCTGGTGCAACCCGGACAAGTACGGGTACTCGCGGGAGTGCGGAGCCTGATCAGGCCACGCAACATCAGCGACCCTTGCGGGGGATAGCGAATTACGCGCCGCAGTCGCGGGCGTAATCGTCTTTGCGGCAGAACGCAATCGAGTCCTGGCCGGGATGCAGCGACATCAACAGGACCGTGTGTCCTTCTCGTTTACCCAGCGCGCCCTCAAACGACTTTCCGGCGCCCAGTAGTCCATAGCTGCCCTGACCCAGCTTCTTGGTCTGCGTCTTGACCTCAGTCAGGATGCCGCAGTCGGGGAACACCGTGGTCTTCTGCGCCTTCCAGGCCAACGTCCACGTCTCGCTGTTCGACGCACCGCTGCCGAGTGTGATGGTTCCGGAACCGTTGTCGCGCAGATCGATCGCTCGCCCGTGCCCAACCCACTGTCCCGTGTACGGCGCACGATCCGAGCATGCCGAGGTCGGCGCCGACGATGCAGGGGGTGCCGCGTACCGCGGGTCCTTGGTCCCTCCTGCGTGTGCGGCAGCGGGCATCGACAGGACCACCGCGGCAGCACAGAGTGCAGCAGCGCCGGCGGAACGGGAGAACTTCATGGACGACCTCCGAGATTCGGACGAACGAGACAGTGGTGCGCCACTGGACGGTACCCAGCCCGATGCTGCATCGATGTAACTCGATCGGGTGAAAGCCGTCATTTGAGTACGAACGGACTACACGGACCGGCGCCTGACGGTGTCGCGGGTCGGGAAGTAGTCACGGGCCCTCTGCCGGGCCGGCTCGCGCCCGCGCCGACGCTGCTCGGACCCCCAACGCCCCCAGGGACACCGACACACGCACACCGACCACGACGTCCTCACCGACGACCGCGCACTCGAACACCTCCGCCCGCGGCCGCTGCTCGGCGGTGAGCGACTTGGCCGTGGCACACGGGTCAGCCCGCGCCGCAACATGATCGGCCGCCGCGGCCAATGCGGCGAGATCGGCGGCCGACTGCGCCCGATGACGAGCCAGCGTCGCCGCACCCACATAGATGACCAGCACGATCAGGGCTGCGATACCCGCGATTGCCCCGGCCGCGGCCACGGTGGCGTAGCCGCCCTCATCGCGGAGAAGTCGAGTGAAGCGTGAATCCCGCTGCGTCCGCGCCCCACCCGACCGGCGACAGGTCACCGCATCACCCCCGGCGCGACGTCGACCTGGTCGGCACCATCGGGCTCAGGGACGGCGACGGCCCGCGCAGACAATGTCAGACCCGGCACCATCGGCGCTCCGCGACGGACCTCGACGACGATCCGATCTGCCTGCGCCGCAACAGAGATCTGCGCACCCGGCACGATCTGCTCGCCTGCGGCGCGGGCATTATCGTCACCCGCGGCCGTCAGCCGAGCGACCTCGCGGGCGGCGTCGGCACAACGGACCTGAGTGGTTACCGCCATGACCACACCCACCGCGAGAATCACCACGATCACGACAGCCGAAATCGCGTACGCTCCCTCGATCGTGACCATCCCCGACTCGTCGTCGATAATCCGTCGCGGCCGCATCTCAACCCACCGACGTGTTGAGCGCCTTGGTGATGATCCCGGTCAGAGCGCTGACAATGTTGTCGCCACTGACCACCGTGTACAAGATCGCCCCGAACGCTGCGGCCGCAATCGTGCCGATTGCGTACTCCGCGGTGCTCATGCCTTCGTCGTCGGTCATCAATCTGGTCAGGTTCGCGTTGGTACGAACCGTGATTCGTTCGAATCCGCTTCGGGTCGCGTGGAGAATCTTCATGATGTGCCTTTCGGTTGAGGTGAAACTGATTGGTGCTGCACTGCTTTGACGTTGAGAACCCACGAAGAGATCCATCGAGTCTTCTAAAGACCGGAGAGTGTTGAGCCCGCGAGGCCGATCACAACCGGGACGATGCCGAGACACACGAACGCGGGGAGAAAACACAGGCCGAGCGGACCGCTCACCAGCACCCCTGCCCGCTCGGCACGAGCATGCGCGTCGTCGTGCGCTCGACGTCGGGTTTCGGTGGCGAGCTCACCCACCTGGGCCGACAGCGCCGACCCCGCACGAGCTGATCGCCGAGCGAGCATCGACAACTGCTCGAAATACTCGGTGTCGGAGGGTTTTCGGCGTGCTGGTCGAACTCCAAGTGGCGTCGACCACGCACGTTCGGGCTCGGCGCCGAGCTCGAGTAGCTCCGCCGTAGCGGTCAGCGGCTCCGCCAACGCCGTCGGTGCTGTCTGTGCGACGGCGAGTGCGGAGGCGGGGACCGTGAGACCTGCGCGCAGACACACTGCGAACAGGTCGAGGCCCGCGGCGATGGCAAACGGATCGTCGACCTCACGGTGCTTTCCGAGCCACCGCGCTTCGCCCGAGGGACGATCAGGCGGCTCGACGACCCGATACAGCAGCCACCGCCGCGGCGGCAGGATCAACACCGCTGCAGCGAGTAGCAGCATCGACATCGTCATCCGCGCACCACTTTGTCGGTGATCCGTTCGGTCCACACCATGCCCGCAGCGACCAGCGCCGTGCCGATCACCAGCAGCATGCCGCCGAGACCCCCGCCGAGCAGCACCTGGATCGGGCGCGCGCCCGTCGCCTGACCCAGCCCTATCCCGAGGAGCGGAAGTCCTGCCAGCACAACGGCAGTCGCGCGCGGCCCCGCAAGGCCGGCGCGCGTGCGCTCGGTGAACGCGCGTCGCGCGGCGAGGTCGGCGCGCAACGACTCGAGCAACTCCCCCATCGGGACGCCCGAGTGCTCCGCGGTTCGCCACGCGACGGCGATCCGGCGCCAGGACTGACCCGCAGAATCCGAACCAGATCCCTGCCCCCGGCTCTCAGACGCCCCATCGACGACGACGCTCCCCCCGAGTTCGGCTCGTGCGGCCAACACGGTCAGCCCTTCGGCCACCTCCGATGGATCATCCCTACCCTCCGAGATCTCGCGGGCTGCAACGGCACATGCGCGGGCGGGCGGAGCTCCCACCGACAGCTCGGCGATCATCAGCGCCAGAGCGGTCAACATCTCGTCGCGCTGAACCTCGTGCCCGGCCGCACGACGTCTTCGCCGACGGAGCCAGACGACCAGCGCCACCACGATCGACGCCGCCACCGCACCCGCGATCCCTCCGACGAGCAGCGCCACCAGCGGCGCACAGACCAACCCACAAGCGCTCGGCTGCAACTGTGTCCATCGCGTGGCCGCCGTCCCGGTCAACATCGACACGCGATGCTCGACCCGACTCGTCGGCCACCACATCACCCCAATCGCAAGCGCCGCCAACACGATGCTCATGTGCGCTCCTCGACCAACGCGTCGAACTCCGCGCGGTGCTCGGTGAATCCACTGTTTCGCAGCCAAACCGGCAGGATCGTCACCCATCCATCGGCGTTCCGGGATACCATCCCGACTTCGACGATCCCCCGCGCTCCACCGGCTGTACGGCTGACCCCGACAACGATTCGGACGGCGGCCGCGAGCTGTGAGTGCAATGCTTCTCGGTTCATTCCCCCAAGTGCCGCAAGCGCTTCCATACGAGCAGGAACCTCCGAGGTCGAGTTGGCGTGCAACGTCCCGCCGCTCCCTTCATGGCCCGTGTTGAGTGCGGTGAGAAGGTCGATGACCTCGGCACCGCGAACCTCCCCGACGATGATGCGGTCAGGTCGCATCCGCAGCGCTTGTCGAACCAGGACACGTACCGGAACCTCGCCCATCCCTTCGACATTCGACGTTCGTGCGACAAGACGCACCACATGTGGATGTGTCGGGGCGAGTTCCAACGCATCCTCGACGCACAGCACCCGATCAGTCGGGGCCATGGCACCGATCAACGCGTTCAGCAGAGTCGTCTTGCCCGACCCGGTTCCGCCGACGATGAGAAAGGCGAGACGTGCGGCGACCGTCGCTTCGAGCACCTCGACCAACTCGGGCGGGACCGCCCCCGACGCGATCAGTCCCGCCATATCCATTCCGGCCGTGCGCAATACCCGCAGAGAGATACATGTGCCGTCCGCGGCCAGCGGAGGGATAACCGCGTGGAGCCGCACGGTGAGTCCGCGTCTGCCGAGCGACGTGAGCTGGGCGTCGACCCACGGTTGCGCGTCGTCGAGACGTCTGCCGGCGCCGAGCGCCAGCCGGCCAGCGAGTCGTCGAACGGCCGCATCGTCGTCGAAGGTGATACCAGTCGGTTCGAGACCACTGCCGCGATCGACCCAGACCCGCTGCGGTCCGACGACGAGCACGTCGGCGACGCCGGGTTCGGCGAGCAGTACCTCGAGTCGTCCCGCGCCGGTCAGTTCGGTCTGCAGATGCCGCAGTGCCGCAAGCAGATCGGTGTCGCCGAGAACCCCACCCGACTCCGCGCGAATCGCCTCCGCGATGACCGCGGCCGTCGGTTCGGCCGACTCCTTGGCGAGGCGCTCACGCACCCGGTCGATCAGAGCGTCGTCGGATGTCGCGGTCGCCGCCTGCACGCGTGAACTTCGCTGTGCCGCAGTACTACTCATGACACCGCAGCCTGGGCGTCGGTAAATCGCGAGTACACGGCCGACGCCGCCCGCCCCAACGGACTGCGCGGCGCGACCCGCAGACGTCCTGCTTCGAGACGCATGGCCAGGCGCGGGTCGGGCCGGCACGCGGCGATCAACGGCACACCGACCGCTTCGGCGATCTGCGCTGCCCGCAACCCGCCGGGAGACGGCCCACGGATCACGAGTTCGACGCGCGGGCACGCCGGCAGCAATCGAGCGATCAGCAGACGCGCGGCGGCGGTACCTGCGACGGTCGGAGTGGTCACCACCACCACCAGTTCGGCCGACTCGGCCACTGCGCGCACCACGGGGGTGTCGGCGCGCGGGAGATCCGCGATCACCAGGTCGCCGTGCGCACGACCGGCGTCTACCGCTGCGAGCACAGGGCCACGCGAAAGCGACCGGATGTCGTCACGCCTCCCGGTGACCAGCGCAAGCCTGTCGTTATACCGCGGCAACGCATTTCGGAGCGACGCACCGCTGACCGCACCCTCGTCGAAGGAAAGGTCTTGCCAGCGGAGCCCTTCGCGCGCTTCCACGCCGAGCGTGAGATCCAATCCGGCCCCGAGCTCGTCGATGTCGAGGAGCAACACCCGCTCGCCGCTGTCGACGGCTGCCAGCGCACTCGCCACGGCGAGCGTCGACGCTCCAGCCCCGCCGTGCGCCGGAATGAACGCCAATGCTCCTGCTTGGCGCGATGCCGGCAGTCTCAGTTCGGTGAGAATCCGCACCAGGTGGGACTCATCGTCGGGGAGCACAGCCGAATCGACGGCGCCGAGATCGAGCGCACCACGCCACGTCGCAGAGGCGGGTTCGACGTCGGAGATCAGCACGACGCCACCGCGCCTTGGCAGCGAGCTCTGTGCGAGCGTGGCGACAGCGGGCGGATCGAGCACGACCGCACGAGTTCTCAACCAATCCCGCCGGCACTCACGCGTGTCACCGGGGATCAGCCGATAGCCCGCTGCGGCAGCGCACCGGGCAACGTCGTCGTGCAAGTGTTCGGCCACAAGGGCGAGGAGGTCGTCGGACATGAACTGAGCATGCGTCGCACCGCCGACCGGTACGCCCTGCTACCGCGATGCGTGGGCGCATCTGGGGACAGAGGCTTCCTTGTGGATGAGCGCCGCACGCGCAACGCAGCTCACCCGGCGAGTGTCGACGCAGCGGGATTTACTATGATGAATTATCGGTGCGATGGTGTACGCTAGGCACGTCTAACGCACCGGATCGACGCGGCGAGACCGTCTTGACGCGGCCAGACCGTCCAGCCCAGAGAGCAACCCAGCCCGGTTGCCGACAAAGAAGAGACCCCCAGACAGAGGACAACCCCGGCCAGGGGGGGAGGGGGCCGGGGTTGTCGCGTTTCAGCCCCGGGGGGTCGGGCTGAAAGGCGCCGGTTCAATAAAGAACCTGTTCTCACCGACT